>JAFSTA010000187.1 GCA_017450695.1 Kiritimatiellia bacterium
ACGAGCAGTACGAATGCCATCAAATCGTAAAGCGGATCATTGAACATCCCCTTCACCAAAAGGAAGAGAATGATCAGGGAAAGATCGACCTTGATGGGGATTCCGCAAATCCGGCAGATTTCGTATGAGGACTTGATCATTGCAAGGCGGTGATTAAAAGTTCCGTTTCCGTTCCAACCGGCTCTAGGCTGTATTCGATTCCGTCCGCCGGCACCAGACAGGATGAATTCTCGGCAAATTCCACGGTCACGCCGCCGCAGGTGACCCGTACACTACCGGACAACGCGAAAAGCGCATGGAACGTAGTACCATCCAACGGGATCTTTTCCGATTCGCGGATACAAAGCTGGCGGAGATGAAAATACGGCGTCGTCAGGACATCACTCCACTCGTTACGCCCCGCGCACGTCTGCGGGACGGCTCGGCGCAAAGAAGGCGTCGGCAGCTTCCAGTCGATCGAAAGAAGCCCCTTCTCCACATGAAGCTCGCGCGGCTCGCCCGACGCATCGACTCGGTTCCAGTCAAAGAGACGGTATGTCGTGTTGGAACTTTGCTGCACCTCGTAAATCAGGCACCCCGGACCGATCGCATGAACCAATCCGCCGGGAATGTAGAGCGCGTCTCCGCGCCGTACAGGCAACCGGTTCATCCGGTCGGCGGCAGTCCCGTCGCGAATCGCGGCGGCAAACGTCTGAGCGTCAGTTCCTTGGGTCAACCCCGCATAGACGCAGGCATCCGGAGCGGCGTCCAGAACATACCACATCTCGGACTTGGGCTCGCCGTTCGTGAGGGAGGCGTTCGCGTCGTTCGGATGCACCTGAACGCTCAACCGATCCATCGCGTCGATAATCTTGAAGAGGAGTGGGAATCGGTTGGGCGAGGGCGCAGCGATACCGATCAGGGAAGGACCGAATGTTTCGGCAAGCTGCATGAGGGACGTTCCCGTAAACGTCCCCTCGCGCACAGAGGTGGAACCGGACGGATGCGCGGAAAGTTCCCACGACTCCCCACAGGGAGACGGAACAAAAGATCGCCGCGGCATCGCGGCAATCAGACAACCACCCCAGATATTCTTGGAATAAACGGGGGTGAAAACGAGAGGCTGCCGAATCCGCTTCATCGGAAAGACTTTCCAGCGGGTTACAGCTGCTGTTCTTCAGAAACCAGAGACAAGATCCGGTTCAGCGTGGCGGTTGAGTCCGCCGTCTGCTTGATGCAGGTCTGGCAGAGGTTTACAAGCTCCGCGCAACGGTGGAGGGTCGAAATTCGGGATTTCTCCAGTTCGCTCCGACGCAGCTTCATGCTGTTCAGGCTCTCCTCCAGTTCCACGACACGCTGCTCGCTCTTGGCGAGCATCCGCCGCGTCTGGAAGAGCTGCGTCAGCAACTCGCCCGGGTTCAAGTCCAGATCTGACAGCTTCATCCCTTCCGGGATCGGAACCTGGATCATCTCCCCGCATTCCACGCACCGCGTCTGCAATCCGGCGCCCCGATAGTCAATCGCCAGATTGTGGCCACAATGGGGACAGTCGAAGACGATATCCGTCGGACGGATATCGTCTTCCACTTCTTCCACGCCCGCTCCTTCTTCCTCCTGGGAGAACAACACTTCTTCCACAGAAGCAACCTTTTCCTCGAATGCCTGCTCAGTGACGTCTTTCTCGTTAGTTTGACTCATAACACAGCCTCCGTTTGACGAAAAGAGGGAACACAGTCCGGTTGGAACGGGGAGATCTCAGGCTTGAGAACGAAACTAGGCTTTCGTAACAAGTCCCTGCTTCAGGCAACGCGTGCAGATGCGCATGTGCGTCGTCGTGCCATTCGGCAACTTGACATGAACACGCTGCAGGTTGGGCAAGAAGCGGCGACGAGTGATACCGGTCGTATGCAGACCGATGCCGCCCTTGCACTTCGCCAAACCGTGACGAATGATCCTGTTCCCCACCGACGGGTGCTTTCCGCAAATTTGACAAACTCGTGACATGATACTTCTCCAATCTTGGTAAAAAGAGAGACCATCATACCATACCAAACGCGGATGAGACAAGCAGAAAATGATTCTCTTTTCCCGTTATTTTTTACCCGACAGGCGCGTGTCGGAAAGTCGAAATGTCGTCGCGCATGTCGCGTGTCGCTTGTCTTTTCCCTCACACGGAGACGCAGAGAACGGGAGGGGCAACGTCCTCGTTGCCCCTATTGGGTCGCGACTAACCACTTAAGGAAGGGAGTTGGAAACAACAGGGACAACATCGAGAACAACTTGAATCCGGGTGCCTCGTAACCGAGAACGCAAAAGAAAACATGTCGCAAAATCGGGGAAGCGGCACTCCTGCCGCTTCACGCGGTTGCCATATTTTCTTACGCAAGGTCGCGTCCCGTCGCGACCGCTACTGCCCTTGCTTTCGCCACGGGGAGTCTCGGAGTTTGGGAGGGGCGCGCCCCGTCGCGACCGCTACTGCCCTTGCTTTCGCCACGGGAAGTCTCGGAGTTTCGGAGACATGGGGGCGACTCTTCTCCAAGCCGCCCAAACTCCCAGAACCGAAAGTAACGCTGATGCGTGACATTGTTAGCCGTTTGTCCGTCGGGTGGCTAACCACCTTGCCTATCAGTTGGTTGGTTCGGTGGTTAGGCAACCGATTGCAGTCGATCGCCTTCGATCGCTATCGATGATTCACTACTCCCTACAGCCTCAATGTCCCTACTGCCTTCCTTTCGCGTTTTCCAGAAGGAATGCGTCGATCATTCGGCGGGCGACCGAACCGGGCGTCGGAATGGGAGGGAGCGCGTCGGGCGCGAACCAGCCCGATTCGATAACCTCCGTGCCGTCCGGCTTGAGTTCTCCGGAGGCGTACTCTGCCGTAAACGCAACCATCATTGCAGACGGGAACGGCCACGGCTGGGATCCAAAGTACCGCAGGTTCTTCACCTCGATCGATGCCTCCTCGCGAATCTCTCGACGCATGGCGTCCTCCAGACTCTCCCCCGTATCCACAAATCCAGCCACGAGCGACCAGTGCGTAGCGCGATAATGTGAATTGCGCTGGAGGAGAATTTTTCCTTCCTTCACAACCAAGGCGATCACGGCCGGGGAAATCCCGGGGTAAGCGGTGAATCCGCACCGAGGACACAACATGGCACATTCCGACGGATCGGGATGTACGGTCATCGCCTCCCCACACTTTCCGCAAAAGCGGTTGGTCTCGCGCCAATAGGCGATCTCCCGTTCCCTCGATGCCTGGCGGAACTCCTCCTCCGACATCTCCCCCATCCTGACTCGAAAACTCTGATCGTCTTTTGTATTCATGGTGTGCCTATCAGTTCATGGTCGGGTCGTTAGGTGGTTGGCTCGTTGGGTGGTTGGGTCGTTGGGGCGTTAGGTGGTTAGGTCGTTGGGTGGTCGGGTGGACGATTACAGTCGATAGCCATCGATGTTCACGACTCCCCTACTGCCTTCTCCTACACATCGATCTTGATAATCTTGCGGATGACGAGCCAACCGAGAACGATGAGTCCGGCGGAGACGGCGACCGACATGATGCCCATGCTCGACTGCAGGAACGGCAACATCATTTCCGGCTTGATCGCGGTCATCAGAACCCCCAGCAATACCGGCATCAACGCGACGATGAGTCCCTGCAAACGGCCTTGCGCGGTCAGCGTCATCACGCGGCGCTCGATGCGCATCCGTTCCCGAATCGTCTGCCCGATCTTGTCAAAAATCTCCGTCAGGTTTCCGCCGGTTCGACGTGCGATATCGATCGCCGTGACCACGAGAGTCAGGTCGTCGGAACCGACACGCTTGTCCAGGCTTTGCATGGCGTCATAGAAATTCATGCCGACACGCATCTGCTGGAGCATGACGCCGAACTCCTGCGCAATCGGTTTTTCCCCGCTCTGCACGACCGTCTCGAACGCCTGGTTGATGCTGAACCCGGCCCGCAGCGCATTGCTCATGCTGCTCAGAGCCTCGACCAACTGCAGGTTGAACTTTTTGCGGCGACGAATCCGCATCACTTCGACCAACTTCGACGGTGCGCGCAACGCGGCGAAACCGAAGAGGCACCCCAGAACCAGTCCAGCCAGCGAGGAAAGCGGTTTCTCCAACGAGAAGAACGGGATGAAACAGATCAGGAAAAGCGCCGCCGCGAACGCTCTACCGATGTCGGAAATCCGCTTGGCGGGAATAAACAGGAATAGATCCTCGAACTGCCGAGAGGTCTCCGCCGAAAGGTTCTCCGAATATTTGGCTCCGCCCCCCTCAATCGAGTGGATGACGATAAACGCGAAGACCGAAAAAGCCATGCCCACACTGACAACCGCACCGATGCGGATCCACGTCATCATGTCCAACGCCGCGAGAATCATTGCCGGTACACCTCCGAATTGGGATCGAAAATCTGCGGGTCGAGGGTTAGGCCGCGATGGGAAAGCTCTTCGTAGAATGTCGGCATCGCCCCCGTCGGCATGAACCGTCCCTGTATCTTGCCGTTCTCACCGATCCCCGACTGCTGGAACTCAAAGAGGTCCTGCATCACCACCTGCTGTCCTTCCAGCCCCACGATTTCCGAGATGCACATCACTTTGCGGGAACCGTCGCTGAGGCGCGACTCGTGAACGATCATGCCGATGGCCGACGCGATCTGCTCGCGGATCGCGCGAGAGGGCAACTCGACGCCCGACATCAGCACCATCGTCTCCAGACGGGAAATCACGTCTCGCGGCGTGTTCGCGTGAACCGTGGTCAGCGAACCGTCATGCCCGGTGTTCATCGCCTGGAGCATATCGAGCGTCTCGCCGCCGCGACACTCGCCGACGATAATCCGGTCGGGACGCATACGCAGGGAGTTCCGCACCAGGTCACGGATCGTGACCGCCCCCTTCCCTTCGATGTTCGGAGGACGCGCCTCCAGACGAACCACGTGCGGCTGTTCCAGGCGCAATTCGGCCGCGTCCTCAATCGTCACGATTCGGTCGCCATCCGGGATGAATCCGCTGAGCACGTTCAACAGCGTGGTTTTTCCGGACCCCGTTCCGCCCGCCACGACGATATTTTTCCGCAGCAGAACGCAGATCTGCAGGAAATGCGCGGCTCCCGCCGTCCAGGTTCCGTAGTCAATCATGTCCTGCGCCGTCAGCGCACGCTTGGAGAATTTCCGGATCGTGATGCAGGGACCGGAAAGGGATAGCGGAGAAATAATCGCGTTCACACGGGAACCGTCCGAGAGACGCGCATCGACATACGGCTGGCTCTCGTCGATGCGACGTCCGATGGGCGCGACGATCCGTTCGATAACCGCCAACACGGAATCGTCATCCATAAAAGTCTTTCCCGTCAACTGCAACTTGCCTTTCCGCTCCACATAAATCTTGTCGGGGCCGTTGACCATGATTTCCGTGACCGAGTCATCCGCGAGCAAGTCCTCCAGGGGACCGAGCTTCATTGCCTCGTCGTAAATCTCCTTCTCCAGCCGACGCGGATCGATGTCCGCCGTCAGGCGACGGTTCTTCCGCACCTCGTCGATAATCCCGCGCAAGGTGTCGCGCACCTTGGTCTGCAACTCGGCCGCGCTGGCGCCAGATGCCGTCATCCGTTTCAAATCCAAACGCTGCACCAACTCCGCATGGATCTGGTTCTTGACCTGCCGCATCACGGCTTCCTGCGGATCGACGACGGGCGCGGCTTCGTGCAGGACACGGAAGGTGGCTTGCGGGGCGTGTTCCTTCGGGGTCTCGGCGTCACGACGTGTCGCGGATCCTTCCGCAGCAGGCGGCACGGGAGACGGGGCTGACGCAGGTTCCGAACTTCCCGCAGCCGCCACGCGCAGGAGGCAACCGCCGGCTGACACGACCGTGTCGGCGCGAAGACGGGTTGGTCCCGTCACGTCCACACCGTTCACCTGCGTTCCGTTGCTGGAATGCAAGTCTTCAATCCAGGCAGACCCGTCGCGCAACGTCAACAGGGCGTGCCGTTCGCTCACGCCGGGATCACGCAAGCGGATCTTGCAGTTTTCCCCACGCCCCAATGTGTACAACCCGTCCGGCAAACTCAGCTGCCGAGCGGGTTCGTTTCCGAGAACGACTGTCAACGTGTACATCATCTCCGCCTCCCCGTGCTACTCCTGCGGTTTCAGATACCGCTCCAGCTTCTCGCGCAGACGCATCTCCAGCCACGGCGTCACCTGCCAGAAGTCGCGCAACTCCAGATACTCCGCAACGGCTTTCCACTGTCCCGGCTTCACGGCATACTCCGCCTTCAGCAGGATGTTTCGCGCCGTCGCCTCCTGCGAGACGAACTCCTGCACGTTTACGCGGAATCCCAGAACACGCAGGAGCTGGGCGCGGAAGGTATCCGTCAGCAGATCGGCCAGTCGCTCCCGGAGAATCCCGTGATGCAGCAGCGCCGCCATCGGCCCGCTGTCCTTGATGCTCTTGTGCAACTCATGCTGGCAGCACGGCGCGCAAAGGATGTGCCGGCACTTCCATTCCACCGCGCGGGCGATCGCCTCGTCCGTCGCCGTGTCACACGCATGAAGGCTCACGACCATCTCCGGCTCGAAGGGCAACTGGCACGAGTCGATATCCCCTTCCACAAAAGAGACAGGCTCGGTCATGTCCAACCGCTCCGTCAATTTCCTCGCCGTCGCAATCACGTCCGCACGGCGGTCAATCCCGCACACGCGAACATCGAGTCCCTTGACCTGCATCAGGTAGGCGCACAACGCCAGCGTCAGGTAGGCGCGACCGCAACCGCAATCCACGATGTTCAAACGCTTCTCCTCCAAGCCGTCTGCAATCGGGTCCAACACGGCAAGGAAGGAATTCACCTGGTCATATTTTCCACGCATTGACGGGATGATCTTCCCGTCTCCGTTCATGATCCCGAGCGTCTGCAACAGGACGGCGGAATCGAACCGAGTCAGTGGCGTATCCTTCACACGATCGTTGGGCAGGGCGTCCTGCACCTCGCGCTGGAGTTTCCCGCTGCGGGAAACCAAGACCTTGCCCTTCCGCGTCACGCGCACGTGCAAGTCGCCGGACGCCGTGATCAGGTGCAATTCGCGTGTACCGGTCTGGGCGATCATCTCCTCCAGACCGTCATGCGCCGCTTCGACGGAAAAGTTCTTGATCATCGGACGGTTTCCGTTCTCCGTGTCGGTCATCTCGCCCTGGAATTTCTTTTCGCCCTTGATCTCCACGGGACGCAAACTCACGCGGAAAAGGTTCCCGCCGCGACGCAACGTCTGCGTCACCTTCATGAATCCCTTCACCTCGAACACGCGTCTGCGGATTTCGTCCGCCAATTCAACTGGAAGTTCTGTCTGCGCCATAATTCTCCATTCGTTTTCCAAGCAGTATAGCAGTTTTCCGCAAGAAAAGAAACAACAGATTATCAGCCGCGGACAATTGGGGCACATCTCCGTAATTCAACAAGAGCCTGTGGTGCTCAAACACGGAAATTTTCGTGTCATGGTCTCACGCAAAGTTCGCGAAATCCGCAAAGTTGCCGATGATTCTTTCCTTAGCGAACGTGGCGGACTTTGCGTGAGGTTGAATCTTCGCGTTTCGGTATCGCAGGTATCTACATGGATCACGGTAAAAAACGCAGATGCACCCGGACAATTGGGACACATCTCCTTTTTTATTATCCGAGGTAGTTGCAAAACCCGATGTGGCAAGGGCCCCTCGCCCTTGCTACATCGTGTATGGTTTTACAATTACCCGATCTGTTTCTGTTCCAGAATCTTAAGCCAAAAGGATATTGCTCCAAGAGTCGTAGGAACAGAGCTGAGAAGCGGGGGAGCTGAGAGACTGGGAAGTGTCGTTCGCGGCGACGAGCGCGTGGACGGTGCCGAGCGGGGCGGTCACGGCATACGTGTCACCGTCGCGGCGCGTTTTCGTCATCCTGATCTGTCGTACTCTCGTCATCACGTCGTTCATTTTACCAACGCCCCGCTTTCACCGCAACCGTTTTCCGGCGGCAGCGCGGCGGGGAGGCGTTCGCCGGTATTGGTCGCGGCGAGGACGCGGAGGGCGGCGCAGTGGATACCGGCATAAATATCGCAACGTTTACAGATGCATAGTATTGATGTCATTGCAAAAATCAGGGTGATCGCCCGGCAGATTTCGGGGTGGATGAAGAAGCAAGAAGGCGAATGGCTGCGTGTCGCGTAGTCCTGTTAGAATCGTGAGTGAATCGTTTGATTTTACGCACTATCCCCCGCACCAACAACGGATGTTTTTCCAGTGCCTTAAGGGCTGCGGTCCGAACCCTGCAATCTTTGTCGTCGAGATAATAGGCGAGTTCGGACCGGATAAACGTTTTATAGCCGATGCCTGTTTCCGGCTCGTTGCCCAGCAACTTGACATATACCAGCCGAAAGAAAGGGTCTGTGTCCCTACGATTTGCAAAAACACAGCGACGCCTGACTCCCCCCCACCGGCTTTTGTCGCGTACTAATTCCCGCCTTATGTCGGTCGGCAGTTCCTTCCTGCCTGACAGAACCTCACGCAAATCCGTGTCTTTTCTACGTAGGGTGTATTCATAAACACGCCTCAATAATGATGTGGGATATTGAACCGAAATCGAGTCTCCGAGAATTTCTTTGACAACCATCTTCCAAAATACATCCCCGCTTGCTTCAAACAATTCAAACGCCTTCCTAAAGATATTGATGCCAATTCCGTCATCAACCCTAAAAATCCAGGAGTTTTTGGGATCTCGTTCAATAGCCAAAAAAGCCGTTCGAAGCTCGACGATTTCTTTTATACCCAGTCCTACTGTGAGCCGAAATTCGATTTCGTCTTTGTCCTCATCTTTGCCGATTTTTAAGAGCATTGTTTTACATCCGGGATATTCTCGAACGCCTCATACAGGTTCAGGCCGCCCTCCAGACCGATGGGGTCTTTCGACAGCCAGCGTCCGGCGGCGGGGTCGTACCAGCGGGCGCGGAAGTTGTAGAGGCCGGTGGCGTGGGAGTACTCGCGACCCTGCCAGGTGAAGCGGAGCTGAGAAGCGGGGAAGCTGAGAGGCTGAGAAGTGACGGTCGGGTTGCCCCAGGAGTCGTAGGAATAGAGCTGAGAAGCGGGGAAGCTGAAAGGCTGGGAAGTTTCGTTCGCGGAAACGAGCGCGTGGACGGTGCCGAGCGGGTCGGTGACGGCGTAGAGGGTGTTGGTTTCCGTGGCGGAGTAAAGCGTAACCGCGAGAAGGTTGTCCACGCCCGAACCCCACGTGTAGGAGCGGAGGAGGGTGCCGTTTTCGTCCATATCCGCAACGCAGTGAATGCCGTCGTAGGCGTGGTACACCGTGCCGGAGCTGTCGGTGGTCACGATCCTGCGCCCCATCGGGTCGTAGGCGTAGCCCTCGGCGAAGACGCCGTTGGTGGAGACGGAGACAAGCTCGCCCTGGAGGTTCCACGACAGGTCGAGGAGCTGCCCGCGCCCGTTCACGGTGCGCGTCACGCGCCCGCCCGCGTCATACGTGTCCGCGTCGCGGCGATAGTTTATCATCCTGGTCTGTCGTACTTTCATCGTCATGTTGTTCATTTTACCAAACTATCCGTTTCCCCGTCAATCCGTTTCCGATGGCTACGTGAGGGCGCAAGAGAGGCTTTCGACGCGGAATATGTCACTATTCAATACTCTCCGAAGCAGAGTCCTCGTGTAATTTCACCCTTATCGATCCCTGCACGGGACGGCGACGAATAAGATTCTGCGCGAAATGTTCATACGCCGAGTTTCCTGAGGGGGTGTCGTGATTTGCACAGCCTTTCCAAGCACACTGAATGAGAAAGGCATTGGCATGAACATCCTCAAAAATCCGCACCAAATCAATATCCGAATTTGACCGCCGCACCCTGTCGGCTAAATTCTTCGTCAATCTATCGTAGGGTTGCGCCAGCAGTGAGTCCATATCCTGCCAAAAGCTGAATTCCGTACGCTTTTCCGCTATTCTTGTCGCAACACCGGCCAATGCCCCGAAGAAAAGTGCGATACACACGGATTGCAACAACGAACACCTCAGAATCCGGGAAAACGCGAAAATCGCGAGCGCAATCAGTATGTAATTCTGAACATGAAACATTTGACTCACTCCGACACTGATTTCACAAAATGGACGTATGACATCCTGTTTTTAGAATCGCCACAAAGCCAAATTCGTGAAATGTCGAATTCGGAGACATCCTGGAGGACTGCGATCGTTTGATCGTCCGCACCGGCATCTTTCGAGACTGCCAACAGGTATCCCGTAAGCTCACGATACGGCCACAGCACATGGCTGTTCAGCCGTCCTCCGCAATCCCTGACCATCTGGGCCTTGCAATGCTCAAGAAAGGCAAGACACATGGCCCCCCCCCGCCACGGCAATCACTACCATACGCGCAAGCGATAGTCGAAGAAGATGGGCAATGAAACAATACAAAAGTACCGACGATATGATTACATCAACCATTAGGGTTCCTTATGCATAGGGGAATTGTCTTTGTGTGCCTCAGACCACCTGTACCCAAATTCCAACCACTGCATGACATCACGATTCGGCCACTCAAGATAATTCCATAGCTTCCAGCCTACCGTTTTGGTCTTTGACCACCATAATGGTTTCCCGTGAAAGGCATCATACATGCCGATTCCGATATAATTAATGTCATCCCCGCGATAGACTCGACCGTCATCATTCCAATATTTATCTTCAGAATGTCCATCCCAAAACTTGGTGTCAAATGTGCTTTGGGATAGTGTCTCACCCCCTTCTTGCAACCTGACGTATGCATCTGTGAGCGCATCGTGAAGAACCGAGGCTGTCAAATCGTTTGTTCCAATATTTGTTACAGGGGTGATAGCGGGACCGTTTCGATTAATTCCCCATCTAAGCCCTTCCGGATCCCTAAAGCACACCGGGTTGTTTCCGAACGCCTCGTAGAGGTTGAGGCCGCCCTCCAGACCGATCGGGTCCTTGGAGAGCCACCGCCCCGATGCCGGGTCGTACCAGCGGGCGCGGAAGCTGTAGAGGGCGGTGGCGTGGCTGTACTCGCGCCCCTGCCACGTGAAACGGAGCTGAGAAGCTGAAAAGCTGAGAGGCTGAGAAGCCACGGTGATATTGCCCCAGGAGTCGTAAGTGAACCAGAGCTGAGAAGTGCCGTTCGTGCCGACGAGCGCGTGGACGGTGCCGAGCGGGTCGGTCACGGCGTAGAGTGTGTTGGTGGAGTCGCCGCCGTAGAGGGTGACAGCAAGGAGGTTGTCGATACCCGAACCCCATGTGTGGGAGCGGAGGAGGGTGCCGTCCGGGGCGAGGTCGGCGACGCAGTGGATGCCGTCGTAGGCGTGATAGACCGTGCCGGAGCTGTCGGTGGTCGCGATCCTGCGCCCCATCGGGTCGTAGGCGTAGCCCTCGGCGAAGACGCCGTTGGTGCTGACGGAAACCAGTTCGCCCTGGAGGTTCCACGCCAGGTCGAGGAGCTGCCCGCGCCCGTTGACGGTCCGCGTCACGCGCCCGCCCGCGTCGTACATGTCCGCGTCGCGGCGGTTGTGCGTGTAGGCCGATGAGACCGTGCCGGACGGCGTGGTCACGGAGAGCCTGTTCCCGCAGAGGTCGTAGGCGCAGCTCGCGGAGTTGCCGAGGGAGTCGCTTTCGGAGACGAGGCGCGCCAGCCCGTCGTAGGCGTAGCTGTTAGTCACGGCGCCGGAGGCGGAGACGACGACGCGCCGCGTGACGAGGCCGTCGGGGTCGTAGGCGTAGGAGAGCGCGTAGAGCGGCGTCCCGTCACGGGCGGCGTAGACAACGTTCGTCACGCGGTCGAGGACGTCGTATTCCCTCGCGGCCGTGAACGCGGCGTTGGTCTTTCTGTATCTTGTTCTCGTCATCACGGGGTTCATTCTAGCACACGATCCGTTCCCGTTCAATCGGTTTTGTTCGGTTGCGGCAGTGCGGCGGAGAGGCGTTCGTCGGCGTTGGTCGCGGCGAGGGCGCGGAGGGCGGCGTGGTCGGACGCGTCGCCGAGACGACGGAGCGCGGCGAGGGAGGCGAGGCGCAGGGGGACGGCGGCGTCGCGGTCATACGCGAGGGCGCGGGCGGTCGGCAGGATGTCGCGGCACCCCTGTTCGGCGGCGATCTGCACGGCGGTAACACGGGCGGCGGGATGGGAGTGGGATGCGACGGCGACGGTCACCGCGCGGGAACGGAGGAACGCGCGGTCTTCGGCATCCGCGTCCGGCATCCGGGAGAGGGCAATCAGCGCGGTGCCCGACCACGGGGCGGCGTCCTGTCCGGCGGCTTCGCGCAGACATTCGAGGATGTCCCCCCGCTCCGCGCGGCGGAGCGGGCGTTCCAGCATCACGCCGAGGTGCTGGAGGGCGTAGTCGCGCACGGCGGGCGGCTGCGCGGGATCCCGGAAGACGGCGGCCGTCACGGGGATCAGGTCAGGGGGGACAACCGTCTGGTTGCGCAGGAGGTTCCAGACGTCGTTCTTCAGCGCGGCGACGCGCTCCGGGCGCATCGTTCCGTCCGGCGAAAGCAGGTAGTCCAGCAGCGCGTCCGTCTCCTCCCGCGCGAGGTCCCGCCCGAGCGAGGCCAGGGCACGGGAACGCGGGACATACCGCCCCGCCGTCGATGGGTCGAGACCGATGACGCTCCGCACGGCGGCGGGCGCGTCCGCCGTACCCGCACCCCGGCGCATATCCTCCCCACCGGTACGAATCCCCTTCTCCGCGACCGCCCGGACGCGCATCCTCCGGGGTTCTGGATCGACAGCAGGGATGGGCGGAGACGGCTTCCCCGTCCGTCCCGAGTTCCGCAGGGACAAGACGG
>JAFSTA010000020.1 GCA_017450695.1 Kiritimatiellia bacterium
CTCTGGGTCACGCACCGCCTGATGGACGCCGTGGAGGAGACATGGAACGAACGGGGCGGCAGCCCCGAACCCCCGACCGCGACCGAGATGGCCGCGAGGATAATACGCGCCATGGAAACCGCCCGGCTCCGTCCGGGCGGTCTCACCGTGCGCCCTCCGGGTGCCGCCGCAGGAGGGTTCGGGGGCGCAGCCCCCGTCCGTTCCCCCCGTTGGGACCGCCGCTGCTATATCGAGCTGTCTTTCGACTCCCGCCAGCTCAAGGCCATCCGCCGCTACATCCGGCTCAATCCCGCGCGCGCCATCTGGAAGGCGCGGCATCCCGACCGCTTCGTCCGCCACGCCGCCGTCCGCCACCCGGTCCTCCCGACCGGCTGCGCCTGGTCGGGCATGGGGAACCTCACCCTGCTTTCCTCTCCTTTCCTGCTCCACGTGAGACTGACCCTGCGGAAGAGTGCGGAGGAACACGCCTCCGAAATCGCCACGATTCTGGAAAAGGCAAGGCAAGGTTTCGTGCCCGTTTGCGGTTTTCTGTCGCCGGGCGAAAAGGAACTGCTCCGGCAACTCAAGGCGGAACCGTACGCGCGTTTCATCCGCATGGTGCCGTACGCCCTGCCTCCGCGCTACGATCCCTCCGCGGAAGACTCCCGCGAACTCGCCGCCGACCGGCTGCTGATCCTGAGCGCGTTCCCGCCCAGGACGGACGACGGGATCGGGACGCTCCGGGCAAGATGCCTGCGCATGAACGACCTCGCCGCCGCCCTGTGCGAGAAGTCGCACTCGCTTCAGACGGGAGAGGGGTAAACCCTTTCGCTCATTTGTGCTTCGTATCTGCATGGTCCCGGTTTTCGCGGGGCGCGCTCGGGGTGGCTACCGCCTAGCCCCTTCGCGCGCCCTTGCGCTTCCGCGCGTCAGTTGGACAGGGTTCTGGCTAGGCGGAAGCCGAAGTAGCTGCTCCCGAACGACGGGCCGTTGTTGATCCGGCTGGACGAGGTGCAGTAGTCCGCGCTGCTGCTCCAGCTGCCGCCGCGTAGCACCCGGCCCGACCCCGAGGAAGAACCCTTCGGATCCGTGCCGTACGCCAGCGTCCCGTACCAGTCCAGACACCACTCCCATACGTTCCCATGCATATCGCGCAGTCCCCACTTGTTCCCAGATCCCCAAGTGGTGCCAACATCATGCGTTGTATAAGACGAACCAGATTGTTTGTACCACATATAAGACTCGTCGGCACTGTCCCCATAACTGTACACGGTGGTCGTCCCCGCACGGCAGGCGTACTCCCACTGCGCCTCCGTCGGCAGGTCGAACTCCAGCCCTGTCCGCGCTCGCAACCTTCCCAGGAACGAATCCGAGTCCACGGCGGAGGAGGACGGCCACTCCGCGCCCCCCGAGGAACCGCGGATCGTATTGTACACGCATTCCACGGGGCGCATCTCGCCCTTGTAATAAGACGGATTGCTCCCCATCACCAACTCCCACTGCTTCTGCGTCACCTCGAACACCCCGATGTAGAACGGCTTCGTCAGTGTCACGCGGTGGGATTCGTTTCTCTGGTCAGAGCCCATAATGAACGAACCGGCAGGAATCTTCCTAAGCACCAGCCACTCCATCTTGTAATTATTGCCCGTAAAGTACAGCATAGGGTTTGAAGATGAGTAGGTAACAGGATAGCTCGTGGCTGATGGTCCACCTGACAGGTCAACCACGCAATATAATGGGCATTCTTCCACTGTGAAAACCACATTTTGAGACTGGATTTTAATTCCTTGTTCCGACAGATCCCACACTACATTGTGGACACCTTCGCCAGCCCCTGCATCACCCGACAACACCGAACTGGATGGTGTATAAACTTGCCCCGAAGTCTTATCCCAAACACTGATGCTCAACGGCTGATTCTCTGTTGGAATAGTTCCGACCACCTCATACGAGATATCGACCTTCCCGTTCCACGGGAACCGCTGCCTCGCCGTCACGTTCTTGATCTGCGGGTCGGCAAAGGTTACCAACCCCGCCAAACCGATACAAGCAAGGCAAAACACCATTTTTATCTTCATCATCCTTCCTCCAACATGGGTTGTCAAACTGACTCACTTGAAAGCGGTGTTAAAGCCCCATCAGCTTCTTGAATGCGCGCTCTTCTTTCGTCGGCGCGCCTTGGTCATTTCGAATCACGCCTTTTATGGCCCACCGTTCTTTCGGGATTCCCTTGCGGTTGGTGAGCCTTGAATTGCGGTAGTACGCCATTTTGATCAATTCACTTTCTAGAATTCTGATAACCGTTTCAGGCGGCCTCCCCCTTGTCGGCACAAGCGCGACAAACGTCATGAGGGGAGTACCGTTGTTCTTGGCCACAATATGCCGGTAGTGCTTCGAAATCTTCTGATCGGAAAAAGCCTCTTCAGCGAATGACCTCAATGTCATTCCGACATAATACGGCAAGATACCGTTGCCTGTACGAAGAGAAAAAATGTAACACCCCTTCTTGTCTCGATACTTCGCGGCTTCACCCTGGAAGAACGCCGCGCAATCAGCGTTTATGCAACGGTTCTCTTCGACCTCTATAGGAAACGCTTTTGAAACTTCAAACAGCTGAATGTATTCTTCATTCTTTTCATCCCTCAAAGCCCTCGCCTTGCCCGCTGATTTTTTCAATCCCTTTATGATTCCCATAGACATGCTCCTTTCCTCTGTCCTACACGCAGCAAGGGCGCACCCGCGCCCCGCAAAATGCGCCAAAACCTACACTTTTTGGCGCGACGTTTTGGAGGGTGTTTGGGAGGGGTAACCGTGGGGATCGGGGAGTCCCCTTTTCCACGCCTGATAATACCGACGGAAGGTGGTCGGGGACATCCCACATTCCCTGGCGGCGTCAGTTTGTCGCACCTCTCTGGCGGCGGTTTTCTCCGCCCAGAACTCGAACCGCGGGGGCAGTTCCACGCGGGGGCGACCGAACCTCACGCCGCGGCGCTTCGCCGCCTCGATCCCCGCCTTTTGGCGTTCGCGGATGTGCTTCCGTTCGCACTCCGCGACGAACGCGAGCACGCGGAGGACAAGCTCGACGATGAACCGCATCACCAGCCCGTACGCGCCGCCCGTATTCAGCACGGGCATGTCCAGCACCCGGATCGAAACCTCCCTGTTTTTCGTGAGATGACGCCATTTTTCAAGGATTTCCACGTAATTCCGCCCCAGGCGGTCGAGGCTGGGGATGACCAGCGCGTCGCCCTTGCGCAGCCTCCTCTCCAGTTTCGTCCATCCCGGCCTGTTGAAATCCTTGCCGCTTTTCCGGTCGCAGAAGATACGCGATTCCTCTATCCCCGCGGACTTCAGCGCGTCGAGCTGTCGGTCGAGGTTCTGCCCTGCGGAGGAGACGCGGGCATACCCGTAGGCGGCTGGTTGTCTGGTACGCTTTGGTGAGAATAGCTTCATAGATGGATTCCTTTCATGGCTTGGGTTGGAAAGCCCGATTATACCCCATGCGTCAAGCTGTCCCACCCCCGATTTTTTCGCCGAAAACGCTTGAATTGCCTCACTGCTTCTGCTATCATGGATTCCGTCGCGCCAAAAAGTGTAGGTTTTGGTTTTTTGCGGCGGTTTATGTGACGACGGCGAGGGCGCCGTCGCTACGCAGCAGACGCGACGGAGCAAGAAAGTTAAACCGCTTCGCTTTGAAAAGTTAAATCGCTTCGCTTTAAATGGTGAAATGGTTAAATGGACGCGGCAACGAGAAAATGGACGCGACAAGCGCGTCCCTCCCATTCGCCGTGTCGCTTCCCCGATAGCCGACGGCGAGGGCGCCGTCGCTACAGCGGACACGTCTTTTCCGTGTTCCATTCTTTTCAGCTTCTCAGCTTCTCAGCTGGGGCGAAACGCCCCTGCTGACTTCACCCTTGATTGACCATAGCCGCGATGTATGATACCATGAGTGCGTCAGGGGCAATGGGAGGATCGACAGACGAATTGAATCCCGTCCCCGAAAGGAGAAGCAGAGATGATGAAACGCAGGGATTTTCTGGGATTGTTCGGTGCAGCCGTGGCGGCGACGGGGTTGCCGCATCCGTTGTTCGCGAAAGAGAAGACGGACTTCGACGAGAACTTGCTCGTCTTTCTGTCAGACGTCCATGCAGGCGTGGCCGCGAAATGCAAATGCGCACGGGAGAAGTTTGCGGAATCGGTGAAGGAAATCTTGTCCATGAATCCGTTGCCACGCAACGTGCTGGTATTCGGCGACATCGCGTACCTGTACGGGCTGGGAGAGGACTACGACCATTCGCGCCCCGGATTCAAGCTGCTGGAGGACGCGGGTATCCGCGTAACAATCGGCATGGGCAACCACGACCGCCGAAGCGAATTCGCCGCCCGGTGGCCGGAAGCGGCGACCCAGTCGCTCGTGCCGGGACGTTTCGTCCACCTGGTCGAAACGTCCGGCGTCGGATTCCTCATGCTGGACTCGCTACAGGGGGCGGACAACCGGCCGCTAGACGACAAAGGTCCGGTCCCCGGTGCGTTGCCCGACGACGAGCAGGTCTTCCTGCGCGATTTCCTCGAAAAGCGCAAAAAGCCCGTCATCCTCTGCGCACACCACACGGCGGGCGAACTGAAGGTTTGCGGAAGACCGATGACTGCTGTTGTCGCAAAGACCGACTGCGTGGCCGCCTACATCCACGGGCACAACCACCGTTGGATCAGCAGTTGGAGCCGGGACAAGGACTGTCCGTCGCCCCAGCACCCGAAATGGGAACTCTGCCTGCCTTCCAACGGTCTGTGGGGCGACATCGGCTACGCAATCTGCCGCGTGTCGCCGAACCGCGCCGTAGTCAAAAAGGTCGTGAAGGATTTCTGGCTCCCGCGCCCCCTGCCGAAAGAAAAACGTCCGGCGGACTGGGACGATATCCTCGCCGACCGCCGCGCCTCCGGCCCGTACACCATCCACCTGTAGGTAGGGTTGGGTGGTTGGGTAGTTGGGTGGTTCGGTAGTTGGGTAGTTGGGTGGTTAGGTGGTTAGGTGTTTGGGTGGTTAGGTGGTAAACCCGCGCAAATATGCGCGGGTACGGAACTGCCGCCACGCACGGCTTTCTACGGGAAAAGGGCGGACACCCAAAAGGATGTCCGCCCTTCCTGAGAACCATCGTGAAGAGAACTAGATCTTCTTCCAGACGTTGCCTTCAGCGGAAGAGCTGACGACCGCCTCGATGAACTTCATGCCACGGACACCGGCCTCGATGCCGGGGAAGTCGAGTTCCAGCTCGGTCGGCTTCCGGCGTTCCATCTTCGCGCGGATCGTGTCGCCGAAGTTCATGTAGTTGTTCGCGAACGCCTCGATGAACGCTTCGGGGTGGCCGCCCGGAGTACGGGTGGCGCGCCCCGCCGCCGCGCTCTTGGCGGCGACATACGGATTCCCGCGCTTCCAAACTTCTTCCGGAGCCGTCTGGGAATAGACGTGCAGGTAGTTCGGATTCTCCTCGTGCCATTCGAGACCGCGCTTCTCGCCGTAAATCCAGAACGCGATGTTGTTCTCTTCTCCCGGAGAAATCTGGCTCGCGTGGAGAACGCCCTTCGCGCCCTTCTCGAAATGCAGCAGCACGTTGCCGTCGTCATCCAGCAAGCGGCCGGGGACAAACTTCGTCAGGTCCGCCAGCACTTCGGTGATCTTCAGACCGGACACGTATTCCGCGATGTTGGCGGCGTGCGTACCGATATCGCCCATGCATCCGGCGATACCGGAGGTCTTCGGGTCGATACGCCACGACGCCTGCATATTCTCGCGCTTGGTCTTCTCGAAAAGCCAACCTTGCGGGTACTGCACGACAACCTTGCGAATCTTGCCGAGATCACCCTGACGCACCATGTCGCGCGCCAGCTTCACCATCGGGAAAGCCGTGTAGCCATGCATCAGACCAAAGACCTTCTTCGTCCTCTTGACCGTCTCCTGCAGGTCAATCGCCTCTTCGAGCGTGAGCGTCATGGGCTTTTCGCACATCACATGGAAACCGGCTTCCATGCAGGCCTTGGCGATCGGGTAGTGCGTATGGTTCGGCGTGCAGACGGAAACGAAATCGATCCGCTCGTCCTTGGGCAACGCGAGCTCGCCCTTGATCATCTCCTCGTAGGTGGTATAAACCCGCTTCGGGTTCAGCCCAAGGATCTTTCCCATCTCCAGACTACGCGCGGGAACGATATCAAACGCACCCGCCACCACTTCGATCGTGCCGTCCATACGGGCCGCCTTGCGGTGAATCTCACCGATAAACGCACCGATTCCGCCACCGACCTGACCCATCTTCAAAATACGCATGTTTACCTCCAGTTTGCGATTATCCGCCTGTCTCCTAACAAGCGTGAATGAGACTAGCTTACCAATTTCCATCCCGAAGGAAAAGGAGAATTTTTCGGTGCGAGGCACCAAAATTTTGCCGCCAGCTTCTTGTCGGTTAGGTGTGTTCGGCATTGCGGTCGCGACGGAGCGCGACCCTCACCTTCTCTACGCGGGACACGCGATATGCGACGTACGACACGCGCGACGACATGCGGCGCGATTATGCGTTCCGGTCGGAAAGACGGTTGTAGATTTTGGAGCCGGGGGGAACGGAGTGAATCAACCAGACGTTGCCGCCGATCACCGAGTCGTGCCCGATCACGGTATCGCCGCCGAGAATGGTCGCGCCCGCGTAGATCACCACGTTGTCCTCCACGTCAGGATGCCGTTTGATCCCCTTGACCAACCGTCCCTCCGCGTCTTTCTCGAACGAGAGCGCGCCGAGCGTCACCCCCTGGTAGAGCTTGACGTGCGAGCCGATCACGCAGGTTTCCCCGATCACGACACCCGTACCGTGGTCGATGAAGAATCCCGGCCCGATCTTTGCGCCGGGATGAATGTCAATCCCGGTACGGGAATGGGCGTACTCGCTCATCACGCGGGGAATCAACGGCACCTTCTGTTCGTACAGCGCATGCGCAATGCGGTGGACGGTAATCGCCGTGATCGCCGGATAACTCATCACCACCTCCATCGTGGAACGCGCGGCAGGATCGCCCTCGTAGGCGGCGAGAATATCCTTCTGCAACATCTCGCGAATGGCGGGAAGGTCCTGAAAGAGCTTCGCCACCGCCTCGTTACCGAGCCGTTTGCACTCGCCGCAATCGGCGCATGTACCGTGCGTGCAAGCGTAGAGGAAACCGCGCCGGCACTGATCCGACAGCGTCAACGCCAACGTGCGCAGTTGTTCCCGCAAGCGCTCGTGGCAATTGGAAGAGTGGCGGACGGGAGCGACGCCGTGGCAACCGGGATAGAGGATCGAGAAGAACTCCTTCAAGACGCCGATGATCGCCTCTGCCCCGGGCAGGTTCGTCTCGCGCTCCATGTTCGCGACAGGACATCCGGAACAGGGGGAAAGGGCGCTCGTCAGAGAATCCAGATTCAGTTTCAGCCACTCTTCCATTGACATGCTACTCCTTCCCCTTTTCTTTCGTCAACCGTACAATCATACGCGACGCCCCCAGATTCTTCATGCCGAAGAAGCACAGGATCCGTTCAATCCATCCGCGCGCCACCGCATGCAGCTGGAGAATCTTCAGCCGCTCCTTCTGACAAAGCGCCGAAAAATCTTTCCATGTGAACAGATGGATATTGGGCGTGTCATACCACTGGAGCGGCAACTGCTTGCTCATCGGCATGCGCCCGATGAAAAAGAGGTAGCTCCGCACGTTCCAGCAGGCGAAGTTGGGGAAAGAAACGACCGTCTCGCGTGCAATCTGCAATGTCCGTTCCAACAGGCTTCGCGGCTTGCGGATCGTCTGCAACGTCTCGCTCAGCACCACCGTATCGACACTGTTGTCCGGAATAATGTCCAGTCCCTCATCGAGGTCGCCCATCACCACATCGCACCCGGTGACCAGCGCGGCGATTACATGGTCGATGTTGAAATCGACCCCGTAGCCTACGCATCCCAACCGCTGCCGGAGAATGTTCAGCAACGAGCCGTTCCCGCATCCGAGATCCACCACGCGGCTTCCGGGCTTGATGAAGTCCAACACCTGCTGGTAATGCCGAACCTGCCATTGGCGATATCCGTGCGGCGCATCTTTATCCGCTTCGATCTCGCGTTGCTTCGCAGGCGGAATGGGCGGCAGGAAAGCGTTCACCACCTGCTTCAATTCCGTGATGTGCGTGAGGAACGCGTCGTGCCCTGCGGGCGCGTACAGTCGGCAGTACGAGACGCGCTTCTTCTCACGAAGCAGGGCATAGACAAGTTCCTCCGACTGTTCCGGCGCGAAGAGCCAGTCGCCGCTAAGCGAGGCGACCAGAATCCGCGACGTGACGTTGTGGAAGGCGTTCTCCAGTCCCCCGTACGCCTCCGCCGCATCATACTCGTCCATCGCCAGCGTGATATGCAGGTAGGAGTTGGCATCGAACCGTTGGATGAATTTCGCGCCCTGGTACTGAAGATAACTCTCGATCTGGAAGTAGGTGTGGAAGCCGTGTTCCATCTTCTTCTGGAATCCCGGCGTCTTTTGCGCCTCCTGTACCCATTCGGGACGCTTTTCGCGCCCGAACTTGTCTTCCATCAGCTGCTGGGAAAGGTAGGTGATGTGCGCGAGCTTGCGTGCGCTCGCCAGACCGGAGTCGGGCTGTTCCGACTGTCCGTAGTAATCGCCGCCGTTCCACTTCGGATCTTCGACGATCGCATTGCGCCCCACGATATCGAAGGCGAGCGACTGCGAACTCAACCGCGCGGCAGAGGCGATGATCAACGCCTTGTCCACCTCCTCCGAATGCCGGATGACCCAGTCCAGCGTCTGCATCCCGCCGAAGCTGCCGCCCATCACAGCGACAACGCGGTTGATCCCGAGCTGCCGCAACAGCATCCGGTGGACATCCACGATGTCGCGAACCGTCATCTTCGGGAAGGCGGAACCGTACGGTTTCCCCGTACGCGGATCAATCGAGGACGGTCCTGTCGTCCCTTGGCATCCGCCGAGGATATTCGCGCAGATCACCTGATACACGTTCGTATCGACACCGCGCCCCGGACCGATCATGTTCTCCCACCAGCCGCTCGGCTCGGTTTCGCCCGGACGGATCCCTGCCACATGCGCATCGCCCGTCAAGGCATGGCAGATGAAAATCACGTTGTCATTTTCGGGAGTGATCTTCCCGCAACGCTCGTATGTCACCACGATTTCGGGAAGGATTCCTCCCTTTTCCAGCCTGTATCCACCCTCCGGCAGATTCAATTTCAACGTCTGCGCCTGGACTACACCGACGCTGTTTGCATTTTGCGTATCCTTGACACCGCTCCTTTGTTTGTGAAAATGGACGGCTAGTATAACATCTTTCCCCCGAATAACCAAGACAGGAAATAAACTGAATTCTGACCTTCCTCGTTTGGGTTCTCACGCAGAGCCGCTGAGGACGCGGAGTACGCAGAGAAAGTGCCGAAAAACAGAGGCTTTTCGATCCCCCCGCACACACGTTACGACAGAAAATGGATTCACCCAAATGGTGAAAGTCCGTCTTGTTCCGAAGAGCCGTTCTTCTTCCTAGTTCCGCCTGTTTTCTTTGTGACCTTTGCGTTCTTTGTGGCTGAAACCGAATTTCAACAGAGGATTCTTGGTCAAATGATTCAATTGACGAGGCACCGAAAAGCAGGGATAATTTAATCGCTTCGCTTTAAAAAAATGAAATCGCTTCGCTTTAAATAGTTAAATGGTTAAATTGAATCAGGGCGACGGAAAGCGGGAAAGTTAAATCGCTTCGCTTTGAAATGGTGAAATGGACCGGGCGGCGGACGCGACGGGGCGCGTCCCTCCCATTCGCCGTGTCGCTTCCCCGAAACAAGCGCCGATTTAAAGCCTCCGAAGGAGGCGATTTAACCATTTAACCCTTTTAAAGGCGCCCGCGCCGATTTCAAGCCGCGTCAGCGGCGATTTAACCATTTACTCATTTAACCATCCTTTCGTGGTCGCACGAAGCGCCCTATTCCGTGTGTTCCGTGGTTCAAATTGTCCAGCGGGGCGGGATCGACCGTACCCCCCTACTCTCGATTGAATCCCTTGTGGTTCAGGAATTCCCAGATACGGCCAAGGTAGGTGTAGCTACCCGTGCCGGGGGCTGCCCTGAACTGGAAACAGTGGGGACGCTTGACCAGCGTATGGAGGTCGCACCCGATGCCCATCCGCCGCATTTGTTCCCAGACCTTCACGGAGTTCATCGCCGCCCAGCGGTCGGCGTCGCCGTGGACGAAGACCATCGGACACGTGGCGGGATCGAACGCGAATTCTGGCACGAGTTTCGCGGCGTCGTGGTTACCGCCCGTCGAATTTGGGTTGGACACGCCGTCCGTCAGCGCGTAAGCGGGATAGATGCCAATGCCCCACTGGACATTGCAGGGGATCTTGTCGATTTCGTCAATATCCCAGTAGGAGCGGCTTCGAGAACTCGTCACCCCCATCAGCGTGAGGTGTCCGCCCGCCGATCCCCCCATGATTCCGATGCGGTTCGGGTCGAGTCCTTTTGCGCCCGCCTTCGAACGAACGATTCGGATACACCGCTGGAGATCCTGCCAGGCGGTCGTATGTTTCGCAAGGGGGGCGGCGGGACGCGGTGTGCGGTACTTCATCGTGACAACAGCCATTCCTTTTTGGTTCAGGAAACGCCGCGCCGGCGCAACCTCGAATCCGTCCGGATTGTTCTTGTTGTATCCGCCGCCGGAATAGATAATCTGGATCGCCTTTGTCGTCAGGTTCGAGGGAATGTACCATTCGAGATAGGGGACGCACTGGTTCGTCTGTATATCCGGCATTCTCCCTTCCGGCCAAAGTTCCTCCTTCGCGTACTTCGCAGGATCGTGGAAGTCGTCGGCGAACCGATTCAAGAGTTCCTCCTGCGGTGGCAACTCGCCGAGGAAACCCATTTGCGCCAGGAACTCGCGCGCACGGTCAAACCAGTTGTCGTATGCCGTAGCCTTGTCGCCCTTGCCTTCTTGTCCCCAGAAACCGTGCGGGCGATCCGCGAAGAGGTGGAGTTCAGCCGGAACCTTGCGACGCCGCAGTTCGCGATACACAAATGTCGAGGCTGTCGGCGAATAGATGTCCGCGCTTCCGTGGAACATGCACATCGGGGCGGTCTTTGCATCGAACTGAAATACCGTGTCGAGTTTCACATCGATGCCCTGTCCGCCGCGCGTGTTCGGCGTACCGATCCCGTCCGTCATCGCATACGCGATCGCGGCCGTAATCGCCCAGTTGATGTGGCAGGGAACGTCATCGAGCTCGTCGATCCGGGAGTAGGCGGGGGTAAGCGCACTCGTCGCGAGCAGGGTCGCGAGGTGCGAACCGGCGGACATCGAAATCGAGCCGATCTTCTCGGGATCGAAACCGCGTTTCGCGGCTTGGGAACGGACGAGGCGGACGGCACGCTGTCCGTCCTCCCACGCGCTCTGGTAGATGGGCAAGCCTTGCGGACGTGGCGTGCGATACACGAGATTGACACACTGGAAACCGATCTCCGTGAACTTCCTCTCCCACAACTTGACCAAATCGACGTCGCAGCAATTGACATAGCCGCCGCCGGAGATCAGGATCATACACCCGCCATTCGGCTTTTCCGGCGCAGGACGCCAGTCGAGATACGGTTCCGTACCTTTCTCCTTCTCATCCGTCATGGCGGCGACTTGATGGGGCTGACGATCCGGCATCTTCCCCTCCTGCCAGATGGGAACGCGCTCCGCGAACGTCATGTACGCGGCGAAACATCCGACACCAAACATGCAAACGTATCTCTTCATTGTTTCCTCTCCTTTTCACCCTCTTTGTCTTCCTGTTCCGAACGGTTCTTTGCGGCAATCCCGTCCACGAGAACGAGGCGGACGGGCCCGATCAACCCGGACGATAGCAGCTTGTCCTCCTTCGTCCAGTGACGCCACGTGGTGAACGTGTGGCGGCCGAAGGGCGACGGCTTGCCCTCATAGACGCGTTCCGGAATCGACGGAAGCCCCCCACCCTTCCAGCGTTTGGTCGGCAGGTTGTACTTCGCGTCACTCTCCAGCGCGTCATCTCCGATCAAGCGATTCGGCCACAGGTTCGTGACCCGGATTTCGAGGGAGAACGGGGCGTGATTGATCGCGTCCGTGATGTCAACGCGGTATGGCGGCTTCCAGAGCGCGGGGAATGTCTTGCCGTTCACGGTCACGGTGGCGATGTGCTTCACGTCGCCGAGATCGAGGATCGCGCGCCCGCGTCTGCTTGCGGTCGCGCTCGGAACGTTCAACCTGTACACCGCCGTACCCGAAAAGTATTTGACGTCGGGATCGGGGTCGTCGGTCCAGTCTTTGAGGTGAGGCCACTCGAAGGTTTTTGCTTCGTCGGTACCGAAATACCAGCCGATGGGGAAGGTCACGCGCCACGGGAGCGACAGCGGAATCTGGTCTGCCCCGTTCGATTCTCCAGAAACACAGAACATTTTCGAATGGCTAGAACCGCTGGATTCCTGTCCGTCTCGGAACACCACAAACGCCGAACCAAACGGATCGAAATCGAGGCGCACCGTTGTGCGGCCGCCCTTCTCGTGCCACGCAACGGGCAGCCAGTCTCGTCCCGTTTCCGGATTCCAGATTTCGGGTCTTTTCCCGGAAACGCGGAAGGCAAGCTCGAACGAGACAGCCTTCTCGTTCGGCAGGGTCACGAAATAGACCTCTGAACCGTCGGAAGCCTTGCGGTGAATCCAACGGAAGTCCTTGGAACATTCTTTCGTGAGGCAGACAACATCCGGGCCGATGCCACGCGCGAGGAGCGTGTTGTGTACCTCGGCGGCGGGTACCACGGAGACGCCCTGCTCGGCGAGCCGATCCAGCGCGGTCTGCGACGCGGGGTCGATGGGAATGCCCGGCAAGACGGCAACCGCTCGGTAGCGCGCGCCACTGGGCGCGACGACCTCGCCGCCTTCGGCACGGACGGCGCGAATGGCCTCGCCGTTGCACACGTCCCATTGCCGCCCCAAACCAAAGGCGTTTTCGCCGACAAGATCGTGGTCATGCCAGCGCGTAAGGTCGAGTCCGAAGCCGGACGTGCCGTCCCCGGCGAAGACGAGGACATCGGCGGCGGTCACGCCATCCTGCAGCATCCACTGGCAACGCGCCTGGTAGCGGAGAAGCCCCGGAGCACCATCCTCCCACCATGTCTGCGTCCGGCTGAAGTTGGAACCGATGAACCCCATCGTCATGCCCGGATAGTTCGCGGGATTCGTCCAGGGCTGGTGCGCCCAGGTGTGATAGACGAGGCGGTTCACACCTTGGCAGTAAGCGCGGTCGCTCTGCGCCTTGTAGAGAACGGGCGGTCTGTTCCAACGCTCGGTCGTGCTGGTGAAGGCCTCCGCGCCGACGACGCGTTGCCCCCAGACGTGGGCAATGAAACCGGGGAAACGGCAATTGAGCGTCGTACCGATTCGCGAGTTCATGGTTGCGCCGGATGCGTTACCAGCCCAGAACTCACCCATCGGAATGTCGCAGTGCCGCGCGTACTTGAGGTCGTCGCACGGTTGACTGCCGTAGCCTTCGAGTGAAAAACGGAGTCCACGCGCCAGGGCAAGGCGGTGGAATTCCGCCGCGTAGTTTTCCGCGAACAGATCCGAGATCGTGCGTCGGAAATCGGAAAGGAACCGTTCCGTCACGGCGGGAGAACCGACAACGCGCCCTGTGAGGACAGGCAGACGGAAAACGGGATCGTAGCCGCGCCGTTTCTTGAACACCGTATCAAAGCCGTCCGTCCAGTTCTGCCCGCCGACCTCGTAGCTATCGACCAGGACTCCGATAAGCCCGCCATCGTGCGAAACCGAGCCGATCCTGGCCAGCACCTTCTCGACATATCCCGCGAAAAAGCGCGCAAGCGCCTTCTTGGAAAGCTTGTCAACCTCCAGTCCTTTCCCCCCGCTTGTCCCGGGATGGTTGACCATGCCGTTCGAGGCATACCCGAACCGCACAACCACCCAGTCCGTTCCGGCGGGCGCAGTCCATCCGGTCTCGCGCCCCGTCAGATCGACAATCCTCGCCGGATCGACAACGAGTCCTTGCGACGCGCAGTATGGATAACCGTGTATCTTCGCACGCATCGCAAAGGTCTTCGCGTTGGACTCCGGGATACGCGCACGGGCTTCTGGACGAATCGCCCTCACGCGCTGGCTCGGCGACTTGAGTCCCTTCGCACCAGCTGGCCGCACGGACTTCGTCCCTTCCCACAACTTACCCGGGATCGCTGTCGTAACGGTAAGATCGACCGTGACCTTAAACGCGCGAACCAGGCTCGGTTCATCGGCGGACACAGGGACGAACAACTTGTCGTCGCGTACGCCGAAGCGGAACGGATAGACGGTCATGCGATCAACCGCGGTACGGAACTTCTCGCCGTCTTCGGAGACATCCACCTTCACAATGCCGTCGCGATAGCCGCCCGACACGTCGATGTCGATGGACAGGCCCGTCAACGGAAAGGGCTTCTTGAACCGGAAAACCGCCGTCGCATCGCCCGGCTTAAACGTAGTGATCATCCCGTAGTCTTTCGGATCGACCGTCTCGCCGCCGGGACGAGGAAACGCGAGCGTCGCGATGTCGCGGTAGAACCCGAAGGTGTTCGTGGACGCGGGAAGCGCGTCCGCCAGCCGTTCGCCACCGCGCACGACACGCTCGGTGAAGACGACGCGCTTCATCGAATCCTCCGGATACACCCACGGTCCGCCCGAAGAACTCCAGCCGCTGCAGTTCGCGATGGAAAGTTCGAGCCCTAACCGTTTCGCCTCCTCGTTGGCGTGACGCAGCATATCGAACCACGCGTCACTGGCGAACCGCACCTTCCCTTCGGGAATACCGGTCGGCACATCGAACACATACGCGCCGCCGATTCCCGCGCGAGCCATCGCCTCCAAATCGGCGGTGATACCCTCCTTGGTGACATTCCCGTTCATCCAATGCCACCAAACCTGCGAACGAGCGGATGACGGCGGATTCACGAAACCGTCATAGAGCGGATCTGCGGGATTGGCTAACGCAAAACCACATGCCGACATCACCAAACAGGTCAAGAGGATACACCTCCTGCGACGCATTTCGCCGATTTCCCCAGTATCTCTGCTTATCATTTTCATGGCGGAAATTTTACCCCAAATTCCTCTCTTGGACAATTTGAAAGTAAAACCATGGAAGACACGGATTCGACGTTCCAAGAACCGTATGATTCCCCTTTGAGTTCTCACGCAGATCCGCCGGGGCGCTACGCGCCAGCTGAGAAGCTGGCAGCTGGGAATAATCGATAGCGATCGACTGCGATCGACACAAAAAACGCCACAAACTTGCCGAATCTCCGCGCCTCTGTGAGAGATCAAAACCATTGTCCGGTAACAGTAACAGCGGAATTCAGGATCATTTTCCGTGTGCTCCGTGTATTCCGTGGTTTCTAATGTCCAAGCGCGGCCTGTGGGTCTATTGATTCCGGGGAATCGGTTTGTTATCTTTGGCAGGTGCCTCCTCGTCCGGGACGGGTTTCGGGGGTTGGATGGTAACCCCCGTGTTAATTGCAATATTTCGGTAGAAATCCTTTGCCCCCTCCGGATTGATGGCCATTGCCAAGGGATAGAAATCCTTTGCCTGCTTTATAAAAAGGGGAATCTTTTCGGGATATGCTTCATAAAATTTACACTTCACCTTTGGCCTTATTTCCCTTCCCCAACTGGAACAAGCCCACACTTTGGTAAACCCATAATCTTTAGCCACTTTTTCCAAATCGGCGGTATCATCCCTTTTAACCAATTTTAGGGGTGTTCCGTATTTTAAAAGTTCCGATGCCAATTCGTAGACTTCTTTAACCTCGGCCTCAGACAACGAAATCCCCTTCCATTTAGCATATTTTGGGATATACAAAGGATCCTGCATAATTGCTTTACTATTTTTAATACCTAATCTGCCATCATAGGTTTTATAACGGAAATTTATCAAAATTTCCGGCGGAACACATTTTAATTGCCTTTCCATTTTTTTATATTCCGCGGGAGTCAAGTTAGAGGTATCAACCTTTGCCAAATCAAATATCGATAGTTTAAAAACAGCCGTCCAAGAAGATTCTTTAAACTCTTGCCAAATTGCATTTTCATGCCGGACACCGATTTTTTCAAACACCCGCATTTCCTCTAACGTCAGGTCATATGTCCGACTATCGGCACAATCCTTGTATTTTTTACCCACATTATCGGGATTATTACAAAAATCAATCATTTTTGATAAATACCCAAAGCCACATTTTTTGGCATTATCATCAATGCTTTGATTTTTGGTATCAAAGGTTTTTAACGGGTAACGATATGGAATCATCTCATTACATATATCAACAACATACCACATCCCCCTGGGGTTTGGTATTTCTGTTTTTTGTTTCTTATATAAGTTCTTATATAATGCACGCTTTGTATTTTCATATATTTCCGTGCCGGGGCGTAATTCGTATTCTTTCCTTGTCCGATCTTGATAATCACGGGATGCAATTATCTTAACAATATCGGGAACCCATTTATAGACCTGCCTCATTTCTTGTTGATCTTTTTAGGGCAGATGTTTCAGAGATTGGAAAAATTCCGCCTGGTGCTTGCGATAAAGCGCTTGTTCCGGTGCAGACAGGAAAGAAATATCATCATTAAATGTTATTCGGGATAGGTTTAAAGGGGTTAATCTGTCGGCTAATTGAACCTTGGGCGCGTTTCCCCCACGAGGATTCGCATTATTAGCCTGCCCCATGCAGTTTTGTAAGGGGACAAGCGATAATAGGCCGTAAGAACGGTTGGTAGAAAATTATTGGACAACATGATGAAACCTCCTTTCCTAACAAACATTGGCGATGACTATAAATGAAAAACAAGAACAATGCAACGCAAAATTAGAGTACGCAGTAGGTGGGGTTGTTGGGCCGGGTATGCCGGATTTTCCGGATATTCGGGACTTTCCGGACAATCCGGGAAGGCGTTGCGGTCGCAACGAGGTCCTTGGGTGGTGCGGTGGTGCGGTAGTGCGGTGGTTGGCGGGATTTTCCGGACATTCCTGGTAGGCATTACGGTCGCGACGGGACCATTCTGCGTGAGACAAGCGACACGCGACTTGCAAAGCGACATTCCGTCTGCTCGACATACGCGTGTCGCCCGTCGCTTGTCGCACGTCCCTTCTTCCCCGCCCCCGTCAAACTTAGGGGCACCAGCCCCATTTAGACCCGCAGGGGCACTTGGGCGGCGCAACCGCCACTTATCCCCCTTCCCTGTTTCTCAGTTTCAGCTTCTCAGCCTCTCAGCTTTTCAGCTTCCCCGCTGGCGGCGTCAGCCTCCCCGTTTCTCAGCTGGTTGCTCACACCGCCGTCACAGTCCAAGCACGTGGATGGTCTTTCCTTCCACATGCTCGTCGCGGGCATAGATCTTCTCCTCCCAGCTCTTCGTCTTCGACTTCTCGAAGATCGGCATCCAGCCCTCGGTGAGACCGAGGGAGTCTAGGTACTTCGCGCACTGCGCATAGGACTTCTCGCCTTTGAAGTTAGCGGAGGTCTTAACCTCCACCGCGTACCGTGCGCCGCGGAACTCCACGCAGAGGTCGAGCCGTCCCTGACCGAGCGCCATCTCGCGGTTGATGTGGCCTCCGCCGTTCGTGACGCGCTGGAGGAACGCCATCAGCACAAGGTGCGGCACGGCCTCGCGGTACCCCATGATGTCCCTGTCCGCGCCGGAGTTCTCACGCCAGAACCGCTGGAACGCCGCCATCAGCCCGGCCATGTCCAGCCCGTCGTCCCTCACCCACGGCGTCTCCGGGATGCTGCGGATCATGCGGTCCTGCTCGCCTCGCGAAAGGTAACGCCCGATAATCTCCGCGTACATCGGGTTCGCGGGGACGAGCGCACCGCGATCGACCCGCAGAAGTCCGAGGTCGGTGACAAAGCGGTAGTCGTCGTCGTTCGCCGTCAGTTCCGTGTCGTCGCCGAGGATCAGCGGCTCCACGATGCGCCGCACGCGGGGTTCGCGCATCCGCTCCATGAGCGAATCGACGTGCGTGTCGCGCCGGCGGATGATCGCCTCCTTCGCGGCCTCGACGTCCTCGGCGGTGATAGTTTCGCCGTAGCGGAAAGTGTGGATTCTCGCCACGCACTCGTGGGCGATCGCGTTGACGAGCCAGGGCTGTCCGCGCGTGAGCCGCCAGACATCCCCGACAACGCCGTCGGCGAATACCTGCCCCGTCTCCGCCGTGTGCTGCGCATAGAGCGCGCGGATGTCTGGTTCGGTGAAGTTCGGGATCAGCATATCCTCCGCGATGATGTTGAACGGGCTGACCTGCCCGAGCGACTCGCCGTCGGGGCGCACCTGCGCCTTGTAGTCCCGGACGTCCAGCATGCCCACGAGCGCGGCGGACTTGGGGAATGGCACCATCTTGCGGTTAACGTATCCGGCACGCAACTGCCGCAGGAAGGAAAGCAGGACATCTCCGACAAGACAGTCCGCCTCGTCAAAGAAAACAGTAAGCGGTTTGCCACCTTTACGGCAAAGCTCCGTCAGCGCATCAGAAACAGCCGTAACCGTCCACCCTGGTTCCCTGTCGAACGCGCTAGACGTACCTAAATCATCGAACCCAGGAATGGCACGAGCACCTTGCAACAGCAGTTTTCTCAGCTTGGGCATCGAATCGTTCACATCCGTCGCCCCCTGTAATGTCTCCAGAGTGCAGTAGATGGCGAACATGTCACCCTTCGCGTTGATCTCTTGGACAAGCGCCTGGAGTGCCGTCGTCTTTCCCGTCTGGCGTGGGGCGTGAATGACAAAGTAGTTGCCGCCCGCGACGAGTTCGCGTATGCCGGGCAGCCTGTCCAAGGCTGGCAGCATGTAATGCTCGTCGGGGAAACACGGTCCTGTGGTATTGAACTTCCTCATATCCTGCCGTTCCTTTGAATTGCCTTTCATTATACCACACTCTACCGCCATCCACAACAGAACATTACCGGTAAGCCAGTCACCCGCACTCCGCACGGGAATGGAAATGAGTGCAGGGTTGTTTCGCGTGAAAAGCGCAAGTTGCTTCCCCGAATGTCCCGTTCAGAACTGCCGCGTTAGCCGGTTCCGTGTTACGGTCGCGATCCTTCCTGCGCAAGGCTACGGAGGACAGGCAAGCACGTAGGGAAAATTAAATCGCTTCGCTTTGAAATGGTTAAATGGTTAAATTGAACCGGGCGGCGGACGCGACGGGGCGCGTCCCTCCCATTCGCCGTGTCGCTTCCCCGAAACAAGCGCCGATTTAAAGCCGCGTCAGCGGCGATTTAACCATTTTAAAGGCGCCCGCGCCGATTTAAAGACGCGTCAGCGGCGATTTAACCATTTACTCCAGGCGCTAGCCCCATTTAGGCCCGCAGGGCCACTTAGGCGGCGCAACCGCCACTTATCTGCCTCTTACCGCCTCTCAGCTTTTCAGCTTCCCCGCTGGCGGCGTCAGCCTCCCCGCTTCTCAGCTGGCGCGAAGCGCCGGCACCTTACATTCCTTCGTCGTTCACCCTTGCGGCGTCCAGCGCCATTTTCACGGCCTTGCCGTATGACTTGGCGAGCGATATCATGCCCCAGTTGTTTGCATGGATGCCGTCCACCGTCCCCTCGAAGTCGCCTGAATACATTTCGTCCTTCGGGAGATGGACCAGGTTTCCCCATCCCTCCGCGACAAGACTTTCATAAAGTGTTCTGACGCTCTCGTCCTTGTCGTTCGGTCCACCGCAGTACACATCGGACATGCCGGCCATCACGATCGGTACGCCTGGCCTCCTCGCGCGGAGGTTGCGGATGAACGGCTCGTAGCGGTTCAGGAACACAGCGGTCGTCATGTTGCGCATGTTCCAGACACAGTCCAGCACATAGCAGCTCGCGTCGATGGCGGCCAAATGCTCGCTCATCTCCAGCTCCATCAGACCGGATCCTGAAAAGCCGAGGTTCACGACCGGCACGTCGAGGTCGCGCCCCACGATGTTCACGAACGACATGCCGGGCCTGGATGCGCAGCCGCCCTGCGTGATCGACGTGCCGTAGAATACGACGGGCTTATCGATGCCGCTCGCGCGTGGCGGAAGCGGCGAGACGGACGCCCCCGAAACGATGCCGAGCGAGAATTCCCGGATACCGTTGTAGAGCGGCAGGTTCACGAGGCACGGAGTCCCCGGCGTCCAGTCAAGCGAAAGACTCGCGCCGCTGGCGCTTGTGATGCGCCCCGTCTTGACGTAGCGCCAGCGTCCCTTCGCCGCGTCGAACCGGTAAACATCGATTCCGCTCACGCCCATGGCGGGCATGTGATCCATCGACAGACTCGTGCTATACGGCGTCCACCTGAACACGAGATTTGTGGAATCGGTGGAGAAACGGAACTGCATCCCCGCCGTGTCGTGCTTCAGCGACCTGACGCCGCTGTTGACGCTCGTCGTCACGTTCGACGGCAGCCGGTCATAGTAATGCTCCGTACCGTCGAACGCCCTGCCCTCGATGGGCAGATCGCGCCCGTCGATCCATGTCATGCCGCCCTGCGCAACGAACGCAGAGGAGAAGAGCAAGGCGCCGGCAATTGCCATCACCTCGCGCAAGGCCCGCCCAGCGGACGATTCGGATTTTCCGCATTTTCGCATTTTCAAATTCCCTACCTCTCCTCGATCTTTGCCTTGAAGAAAGCCGGCGGGGCGTCGCCCACGAGCGGGATTTCCGCAGTCGCCATGTCGCCGCTCGGAAAACCGTCGTTCGAGATTGTCGCGGAGACCGGCGTAGCGGTCGTGAACGACTCGACCGTCGCCGCACCGTAAAACTTCAGGACGCCGTTTATTCTCTGTGCGATTTTGCCGGTTCGCGTAAGCGTGACACCGATCGTCACCTTGTCCGCCGCGACATCGATGCTTGTGATCTGGAAGGTGTAGGAGGTCTCGCCCGTGATATCCAGGTTGAGGAGGTAGGCCTTGTTGAACTCATCCTCCGAAAGCCCTGCCACGGCGTTGGTGACGGTAGTTCTACCTCCCGCGCAACTGCTGAGCCACGCCGCCTTCGCCGCGTCGAGGATAACGGAGGCATTGTTCTTCAACAGCACTTCCTCGTTCGCCGCAAACCCCTCGGCAACCATGTATTCGCCGACAATGGAAGAGAGGGAACCGTAGCCGAACAGACAGACTTTGGAAATGGCTGAACCCGATGCCGCGATGGGGAATGTTTCCCGGGCAGGATTTCCCTTTTCCGTGAGTCTTGTGAATCCTGTAAGTCCGGTCTTGACTTCCACCCGATACATTCCTTCCTGATAGTCGAACGTGAGGCGGAATGTGTAATCGACGCCAGGTTGCGGTGTCACGCCCTCGGCCACGGTATCCACCCACCCGCCTGAGGTCCACACCTGAAAATATCCATTCGTGCCGATCCAGATTGCGCCTTGGATTCCAGCCTGGGGTACCTCCTCGACTTCGGGTATGTCATCGAACGTCATCGTCACTTCCAACGTGACGGGAGTTCCGCCGGAGGACACATCTGGCGTGAACGTATAGTCGCCGGACAATTCAGCCTTCCGCGTCACGGCGTCGTAAGCGATGGTGGGCGTCCACGTCCCGGTGACGGACGCCGTCTCAATCGATTCGTCCACCCAGCCAAGGTCGTGCCACAACGCCCTTTTGAGCTTTCTGACATGCGCTTCCGCAAGCATCATCATGCAACAATCATCGAGGGTTTCGCCGTCAACGAACTCATCCTCGTCGTCCGGGAGCGTTTCCGCCATGACGATCGGCACGTCCGGCCTCTTCTCGCGAAGGTTACGGATGAACAACTCGCAGTTCGTCGGCGCAACCATGTCGGCGTTGCAATCCAACACATAGCAGCCCGCGTCGATGGCGGCGAGATGATCGCTCATCTCCAGCTCCATGAGACACCCGCCGGAGAAACCGAGGTTCACGACCGGCACGTCGAGCATCCTCCCGACGATGTTCACGAACGCCATGCCGGGACGCGACGCGCCGATCCCCTGGGTGGCGGACGAGCCGTAGAAAACGACCGGCTTGACGCTGCCGTTGCGGTGCGGAGGCAACCTCGTGACGGTCGCCTCCGGTTCGATACCGAGAGAGAATTCCCTGATCCCGTTGTAGAGCGGCAGGTTCACGAGGCACGGCGTCCCCGGTGTCCAGTCAAGCGCAAGGCTGCCTCCCGCGGAGCTGCTGATGCGCCCCGTCTTCACGTAGAGCCATCTGCAACTTTCCGCATCGAACCGGTAGATGTCGATACCGCTCGCGCCAGTGGCCGCCATGTTGTCCGTCTGAAGGCTCGCGCTGTACGGCACCCACTTGAACACGAGCGTCCTCGAATCAGTCGCGAACCTAAATTGCATCCCCGCCGTGTGGTGCTTCATCGTCCTGACGACGTTGTTGACGCTTGCCGTCACGTTCGTGGGCAGCCGGTCGTAGTAATGATCCGTGCCGTCAAACGCCCGCCCCTCGATGGGCAGGAACCGCCCGTCGATCCACCTGACGTCGTTCGAAACGACGCTCGGAATTTCCATGTCCGGGTCGAACGTACCGATGCCGTCCTGCGCAAGCGCGTATGCCGCACATGCCGCGACCGCGACACAGACAGCAACAATCCTCGATACTTTTTCTCGCATCTATCGTCCCAAACCTCAGAAAACCATGAACATGAACCCGCGGAGGCTTCCCAGATAGCCTTGCCCGTTCAGCAACACCTTCTTTCCGTTGTAGCGGATTTGCTTGAGCTGCGCCGCCGTGAGGCCAGAATCGTCCGTACCGAAACGGACCGGTTTATCGGACAGCTTTGCGGTCCCGATAATGTTCAGCACCGCACCCGCCGCCCACGTCTCGGAATGGGAGTCGGCAAACGAAAGCGCGCCGTCTCCAATGTTGATTGTCGCATTGCCCGAAAGCGTCAACGAACCCGTCGAATTCGTCGTCGCGCCGCACGTCACCGTGCAACCGCCGGCGAGCGTCAGCGGGGCGGACGCCGAAAGCGCGGTGTCGGTACCGAGGGCGAGCGTCCCGGAACGAACGGTCAGCCTTCCCGTAAAAGTGCTTTCGCCGGAAAGCGTCAGCGTCGCGGCGCCGCTCTTCACGACCTGCGGAAACTTGTTCGCGCTGTCGGGTGCGTCATATATCTTCCCGGAGATTTCGAGGTCGGCGTCGGTCTCGATGGACAGCGTGGAC
>JAFSTA010000188.1 GCA_017450695.1 Kiritimatiellia bacterium
GCCTTGCCGCCCTGAATCACCCAGGCGCGCAGGTGGCGCTTGCCGTAGGGTTCGAACCAGTCGCCGAAGATGAAATCGGTGAACGGGTTCATGCCCCGAAACGAATCGTACCGCACCTTCGCCATCCAGAGCCCGTCGGGATGCCGCGTCCATCCGGTCACGGGGTCGGCGCCGGTCACGACCACGCGCTCGCCCTTTGCCGCGCGGTAGACGATCGGCGCGTCCGCGCGCCCCGCGTGCGCGGGCTTCACCCATTCGCGGTACGTTCCCCCGCGAATCGTCACCACGTCGCCGGCCTTCGCCACGTCCGCCGCGCGCTGGATGGTGCGCCACGGCCTCGCCGCCGACCCCTCCGCCGCGTCGTCGCCGTCCGTCGCAACGAAATACTCCCGCGCCGTTGCGACCAACGGCATCAGCGCACACGCCACAACCGTCATAAGGTTTGTCTTCTTCATTGTTAGAGCTCCTTTTTTTATAATTCCAATTAACATTAATTGGCGACGATGATCTCCGACCATTCAGAATTCAACGCCGCTATGCGAACAAATCGTCCAGTGTTACTTCGGACTGGATCTCATGCCGTTGCGGAGAGTCCGCCACGCCATTGGGCGTGACCATCGTCAGGTGAACGGATTTCCGCGTTCCCGTGACGGCGATGAACACGTCGCGCCGGTGCAGCAGCTTCTCGCATTCAGCCGGCGTCAGATCGTAGGCTCCATGCGAATACTTCATCTCGCACAGGTTAATCACGTTGTCCGCACGGTCTATGAGCAGATCGATCTGTGCACCCTCTGGGTGTTCCGGCGTTGGAGTATGGCTCCACGAGTTCACGTTGGTCCGTACGCCGGCGATTCCAAGGGCCGCCTTTATCTGCGCCTCATGCATGAGGCACAGACGCTCGAACGCCCTTCCGCGCCAATTGGCCTGAATCGGATCCGTCACCGTCGATGTCCAGAATCCTTCGCCGGCGTCAATCTTCCCCGAAAGAAACTCAAGATGGAAAAGCGTAAAGTTGTCGATCAACTGGAACATCGTTCCCTTGGCAGTTCGGCCGATTGCGGAGAACGACCGAATGAATCCGCACTCTTCCAATGCGCTGAGGCATTCGGAAAACTTGCCCCCGTCGGAAAACGAGACGTCCGAAAGGATTTCCTCGCGCGTCTTGCCTGCCTTTCGGCGTCCAAGCGATTCGATGACCTCGCGGTGCATCCTGTCCTCGCGGAAAAGCGACTTGAAGAGACGGGCGAACTCGTTGCGGAGCTTGCCGTCCTTCGCGAAGAGAAGCCTGTCCAGGTTCTGCGCAAGGCTTTGCTCCTTCTGGAGATAGCTCCAGTAATAGGGGATGCCGCCGAAGACCATGTAGCACTCCGCGATCTCACGGCGGGACATTGACAGACCGAGCTCGCGCGAATACTCCTCGCACTCCTTGAGCGTGAACGGCTTGACGGAAATGCTGTCGGTGATGCGGTTGTGCAGTCCGCCGTAGTCGTTGATGACGTTTTTGATCATCCAGGACGCCGCCGAACCGCACACGATGAGCACGATGTCGTCCCGCGCCGAGGCCCACTTGTTCCAGAACTTGTCAAACTGCTGGACGAAACGGGAATTACGCGTATCCATCCACGGGAGCTCGTCGATGAACACGACCTTCTTGCCTGCTGGCTTTGCCGACAGCAGCCGTCTGAGTTCCCGGAATGCGTCGCGCCAGTTTGCAAGTTTCGGGCATTTCGTCAAGCCACACTCTTCGAGCGATTCCTTGAACTCGTCCAACTGCTCCCGAAAGCTGCCGTCGAAGATTCCCGTATGGTAGAAGGCGAATTCGTTGCCGAAAACATTCCTCACCAGATATGTCTTGCCGACACGGCGCCGTCCGTAAACGGCCACGAATTGCGACTCGTGCTTTGATAGCGCGCGTAGCAATGTCTTCGTCTCTTCCTTGCGACCAATCATACAAAAGCTCCTTTCATCCGTGCGGAATCTTACCAAAAACAGAACGATTCCGCAAGATTGAAATTATATTTCCGAAAATACGCGTCAATCAGGTTGCATTGATAAGTTTACAAAATGTCTGCCATTGACGCACGTTCGTTGCTTACGCTATTGGGAGATTTTGAGTCCTGGAGTTTTTGAGACTTCTTGAAGGTCAACTGGTTCAGATTACTGGATGGAGAGTTCATACTATTCACCGTCGATTATCTTAACGCGAGCCAGTCGATATGGCAGAGTTCCGCGCCGCCGCCTTTCGCGACGATCCAGAGATCGAGCGTGTCGGGTGCGTTTTGCAACTTGGCGGAGAACTTCCTGAAATGGCCGGGATTTCCACGCTTCACGTTGACGGATCCAAGGAGGCGTCCGTCGGGTTTCCCCTCGCGGAATTCGAGCGTACCGCCGGCCTTGCCCCAGAGCGAGAGCGAGAGCGTGGCGTTTTCGGGCACGTTGCGGATGTTCGGATACCGCACGGCGTTGCCATCGCCCATGCGCAGCTCGAAGCCGCC
>JAFSTA010000189.1 GCA_017450695.1 Kiritimatiellia bacterium
AGGAGTGTCGCTTCCCCGAAAGCCGACGGCGAGGGCGCCGTCGCTACGCAGCGGACGCGACGGAGCGCGTCCCTCCCCAAAGCGGGGGAAAGTTAAATGGTTAAATCGCTTCGCTTTTAAAAAGTTAAATCCGGCTGATTTCAAGCCGCGTCAGCGGCGATTTAACCATTTCACACCCTTTTAAAGGCGCCCACGCCGATTTCAAGCCTCCGAAGGAGGCGATTTAAAGCCGCAAGGCGATTTAAAGCCGTAAGGCGATTTAAAGCCGTAAGGCGATTTAACCATTTAAACATTTAACCATTTAAACATCCTTTCGTGGTCGCGCGAAGCGGCCCGGAATCTAGGTTGGACTTATAGGTAAGAACGGTGGGGTTATCGCAATGCGCTGTTGCGGAAGGAGAAGAGTTTGTGTCCCCAGTAGGAGACGAATGTCAGCGAGACCGCGATCAGCAGCTGGCAGAGGTAGGCGTTGCCATGCCAGCAGGTGACAAAGAGCCAGATCAGAACCGCGTTCAGTACGGACTGCACACCGTACACGATGTAGAACTTGCCGTATTCCGCCCAAATGTTACCCCGCGAGCGGTAGGTGATCGAACGGTGGCAGATGAACGCATTCGTGATACCGATTACCGACGCGATCGCGACAATCAGCCAGTCCGGCAACTTCCCCGCCAGACACCAGTAGGCAACCGCAAAACAAAGGTAGCCGAAGACAAAGTTCCACACACCCACGACCAAGAACCGGTAGGCGCGTGAAACTTTCCAGTAGAACCGGACGGATCTCGTCAAACCTCGAAGTGTCATCTCCGGTTTCCGCACCTCAGGTGAAGAGCGACATCAGCTCGTCGGGCGTCAGCGTGGCGGACTCGGTGTCTGCCAGCATGTCTTCCACCAGGCGTTGCTTGACCGCGTGCAGGGCAATGACCTTCTCCTCCACGGTGTCCTTCGTCACCAGACGGTAGATCGTCACGGGACGGTGCTGTCCGATGCGGTGCGCCCGGTCAGCGGCCTGGCTTTCGACCGCGGGATTCCACCACGGATCGAGGATGATCACATAGTCGGCGGCCGTCAGGTTCAATCCCGTCCCGCCCGCCTTGAGGGAGATCAGGAAGAAGTCGCCATTCCCACTCTGGAAGGCGTTGACAGCGGCGGTACGCTCTTTCGGGACAGTCGCCCCGTCGAGATACTGGTAGGTGTAGCCGTTCTTCTCGAAGGCCTTGCGGACGAGCGTTAGCATATCGACGAACTGCGAGAAGACCAGCGCGCGGTGGCCGTTTCGCTTCAGGCTCTCCGCAAGCTCCAGCAGCTTTTCGATCTTCGCGCCATCCCCCTTGTAGTCGGGAATGACCAGCGACGGATGGCAACAGGTACGGCGCAGCCGCATGAGGGACGCCAGAATGGAAATCCGGTCGGAAGGATCGGTAATCCGCTCGATCGCCGCACGGCGAATCGACTCGTACTGGACACGCTCGTCCTCGGAGAATTCGACCGGGAGGAGGATTTCCGTCTTGGGCGGCAGGTCTTTCAGGACATCGCGTTTCAGGCGGCGCAGAATAAACGGCATCACGAGCTTGCGCAACGCGGGACGTTCCTCCTCGCGCGTCGCATCGTCATCAAAGATCTCCTTGAAACGAGCCTTCGTACCGAGAAGTCCCGGCAGGATAAAATCGAAGAGCGACCAGAACTCCAGCAGGTTGTTCTCGATCGGCGTACCCGTCGCCACGATCCGGAAATCGGCGAGGATCCGCTTGGAGGAAGTCGTCCGCAGGGCGGTGGAATTTTTAATCGCCTGGGCTTCGTCCAGCACAGCCACATTCCAATGCACTTTTTCGATACGGTCGATTTCATTGGAGAGCAGCCCGTAACTGATAATCAGCACGTCGCCAGCCTCCAGCTTGTCGATCTCCGTATCGCGGTCTTCCGCGAAATGGATGATGTTCAGGGTCGGGGTGAACCGCAACGCTTCCGAACACCAGTTGTTCACCAGCGAGGTCGGCACCACGACGAGCGACGGCCCGTTCTGCGCGACGGCCTTGAGGAAGACGAGCAGTTCGATCGTCTTTCCCAAGCCCATGTCATCGGCCAGGCACGCCCCGCCGAGCTGGCAAGTATAATGGCACATCAGCCAGCGGAAGGCGTCCGCCTGGTACGGGCGGAGCGAGACGTCGATATCTCGAGGCAGGGCGGGAACCGTGGAGAGTTTCCGCGAGATTTCGTCGCGGATGCGCGCCATTTCCTCCGGCGCATTGCCGCCCGAAGCCTCCTGCAGATCGGTCAGGAGGGGGACGAAGCCCTGCGGAATCGCGATCTTCTCGTTGGAGCGCCCCTTGTAGAGATCCAGCAGTTCGAGCTGGCGGATCGTCTCGTCGCTGACGTGCGCGTACTGGTTCTCTCCCAGCTCGATAAAATTCCCCTGCCGTGAACGGTAGAGCGTCAGAAGATCCATCAACTGCAAGACGCGGTTTTCATCCACACGGATCTCCGCGCCGATCTCAAACCACCCGCGCGAGTTGGTCTCGATGTGCTTCAACTCCAGCGGCGCATTCAGCTGCGTCACGTTCCACGCCTGGTTTTCGGGGAAGGTCATCCGGATTGACTTGTCCCCCATCCGCTCGAACTCGGCGATGAATTCCAACAGCTTCCCGCGATCCTCGAACCGCCACTGATACGGCGTGGGCGGATGGGCGTCGAGCGTGGGACAGGCGTTGATGACACGCTCCGCCTCGAACCGCTCCCGGCGCAAATCGCGCGTAACCGTGACGGCCCCGTCGGCCGTCGAACGGAGGATGCCGGCTGCGTCCATGCCCGGCTTGATTTCGAAAGTCTTGTCATCCGGGATCGGGTGGCAGAGCATTTCCATCTGATACTGGTTGTCGGGCGTCGTGCCGATCCGCAGCTCCAGATTGACCGTACCCAAAACCGTCGATCCGGTCACGTCCTCGATCGCGCTTCCCGTGCCCAGCACCTGCAGATACGGGGAGATTTGCGAAAAGGCGGGAACCAGCTCCATGACCGCCTTCTTCGCCTTGCCGGTCAGACGAATCTTCCGGTGTTCACCGCCCCCCCACTTGTGCAGCAGCTCAAAGAGCTTCTTGACCTCCGAATCCACGAGCACGACGGAAAAGGAGCGTTTCCCGTGCTTTTCCAGAAAATACGGATCCTCGATCCCCTCCGGCAGGGCGGGCGGCAACTGGATCACGACGGAATCCTGATTGACCTCCAGGGAAAGGCGCAGCGGCTCGACTTTCATCAGCAGCGGCACCGTATCGCCCTTGAGGAAGAACTTGCGGGGCGATTCCAAAACGATGGCGTTCAAATCCGTAAAGTGGATTTTCTTGATCGAGGTGTCGTCGTCCAGCGCCCCCTTCACGTCCTGGATCAGGTTGGCGATCAAATGATCCTTCCGGTCCATGATCTGGTCGTACTGGCCGCGCTTCACGCGGTTCAGGGAAATCCGCTTGAGACGGGTCAGACCTTTCTTGGTATGCGTCACCAGACACGGCGCCGCCTGATCGACCTGATAGAATCCGCTCGAACCGATTTCGCGCAGCTCGATCTGGAATCCGAAATCCTTCGTTTCCTGGGTGGCGTCCTCCTTCTCCCGGCGGTCGCGCGCGTCCTTCAGGATTTTGACCAGCTCGTTCAGATACAGTTCCGCGTCACTGCGTTTGCGTTCGGGCAGGAAGAGCGGAACGACCGGCAGATCCTCCAAGTCCACCTTCTGCCACTCCTCGTTGTCGGGCAGGTACGCCTGCATGATCGCCTTGATCTGGTAGGCTAGCTGCACGAAACCGGCGTCGAGCAGACAGGAAAAACTGCGCAGCGCGAAACGGGTGAAGTCGGCGGGCACCAGATGCTGCGGCGTGTCGCGTAGCAAGGTGGCGGCGAAAAGCGTCGAGAAAGAATAGGCCAGCGGATTGTCATGAAACGCCTTCTCCGTCTCCGCGTTCCACGTGAAGCGATCGGCCGGGAAAGGATTCTGACGGACATACTGCCAGACGGCGCAGGAGTAGTCGAAACAGTTCGTCACGGTCGCCAACAGCCGTTCTGTCTGCAGGATCGCCGCCTTCCCGCTTCGCAGGCCGATCAGTAGCATGAACTGGATAAAGAGGGCGGGGACCATCGCCGGCTTGGGGATCAGCTCCTGCCAGGCGAGCGGCATCGCCTCCAGCAGCTTCCGCAAGGTGGAGAGCGAATCGTCGGCGTCCCCCTTCTCCAACCCGTCGATGACATTCTTCCAGGTTGTCGGCAGATGGGGTTTGAGAGCCATCATGAAATCGAGACGTCCGAGCAGGTAGAAGAAGAACGCAAGCTGTACACGGAGGACTTCCAGCTTGTCGGACTTGAGCATCGAGATCCAGTTCTCCGGATTGCTGGCAAGGACCGCGAGGTACTTTTTGAGAACTTTCGTTTTCTGGTCGTCGATGAGGCGGTAGCCGAGCCGCGCCAGCAGGATGGCGGCAACGCGCGGCGAGGCGATTCCCGGGGCGAGGAATTCCAGATTGAACACGGTATCCGCGAGGAACCGTTCAATCGGCGCCGTATCCGCATGCGACACCTGATCCATCCAGTTGCGGTAGCGCCCCATGTTTCCGCAGAGGTAGGCGGAAGTGTCTTCTCCCAGCAACATACCGGCGATCAGATTCATCTGGAAGACAACCGTGTCGTAACTGTAATAGCTCTGCAGCTGCGGTTGCTGCGCATACCCCTTCAACAGCTTCTTGAAGAAGGTCTGCCCGGTCGGCATGACCAACAGTTTGGCGAACAGCTTCGAGTCGCCCTTGTCCGAAAGCGCAACCGCATTATTCCCGAGATCCACAAGCAGGACAAGGTATCCGGATTTCAGCAGCGAGTTCTTCGCCTCGTCACGTTCCGTCACGTTCAGCGAAGACGCCCGCTGGCAGACAAGCGAGCCGAGGGAGGGAAACATCTTCTGCAGCCAGTACTGGAGCAGAACCTGAACCTCCGCGTCTGAGAATTTCACTGGATCACCCATGGCAACCTCCCCATCTACTCCTGGTTCACATCGTCGGAAAGAAGCGGTTTCAGCGTCTTGCACCCGATGGACGACATCGCCTCGGTAAGACGCTGGTATTGTTCCTCGTTCTCGTAAGTCCCCACGATCGCGCCGCCGGAACCGGCGAACTTGGCGGAACATCCCATCCGTCGCGCCGTCAGCACCATGTTACGGTTCGCCTCCGAAACGTGGAAAATCCGGTCACGCAGATCGAAATTCGCGTTGATCAGTTCCGGCAGCTTCCCGACATCCCCGCCCACCAGCGCGTCGCGCGCCTGTTGCGCCAGGTCGGCGAATTCCGACATCGCCGCCACGATGTCCGGCTTCTTCTCCTCGAAGAGCACACGTAGCTTCCGGTGGTAGAGTCCGGAAACCTCCGCCCGCATCGGGTCGAAGGAAATGTACAGCTTCGGCAGGAGCGAAATCGGCAGACGCTCGTATGAGCCGTACCCGCGCGACTCCACCAGTTCCTGATTGAAGTCCATGAACACAAGACCGTCGTACATCTGGATCACGCGATCCTGCAACCCGCACTGGATCCCCAACTCATCCCGTTCCGCCTGCAGACAGATCGTGGGGGTGATCTCCAGCGGCAACTCCACCTCGTAAAACTGCTGCAACGCCTTCAGCATCGCCGTGCAGATCGCGGAAGATCCGGAAAGCCCCACCAGGCGCGGGATGTCGGAAACATAGCGCACGGTGAAATTGCGGGACGGGAAGGAAATCCCGTGATCGTAGCAGTAGAGGAAAAACAGCTTCGCCACGGCCTTCAACAGGCGGATGCCGCCGTAGTAACCGAAGAGCTGAATATCGCGCAACAGCTCCTCCGGGGAACGGAAACGGTCGTCATCGACATCTCCCGGCTCCAGCACCAGTTCGGGAGACTCGTACATGGTCAGGCGCGCGGAAAAATTACGGAAGGAAAAAGAAAGCGTCTTTCCGTAATAGCCATCGGAAGGGTTGCCGACCAAACCAGCCCTCGCAAAAGATTGCGTATGAATTAACATCTCGACTCCATCGTTTCAAAAAAACCAAAATAGACGTAAAATCATTTCGTAATTATACCCCATACACAACTCGGATGCAAGTACTTTTTCGTCCCTGAAAGAGATCTGCGTTTCGCGCCAGCTGAGAAGCAGTCGGGGAAGCGACACGCATGCGGCGGAGCCGCTAAGTGGACCTTCGGTCCCAAGTGGGCTACGCCCTAAGTGGCGGCTGGCGCCGCCTAAGTGATTTAGCCCCACAGGGGCATTTAGGAGCGATGCGACACGCATGCGGCGGAACCGCTAAATGGACCTTCGGTCCCAAGTGGGCTACGCCCTAAGTGGCGGCTGACGCCGCCCAAGTGATTTAGCCCCACAGGGACATTTAGGAGCGAAGCGACACGCTTGTCGCTTCGTGGCGCCTAGTTGTTTTGTGGTTCACGCAGAGAACGTGAGGAATACGCGCCATCCCACGACCAGAACTCGTCCCAAGTTTTGAACCTCTTGACGGTATAGTAGTCAACAGGCCTTCCTGCCCATAACAAAGTCATGAAATCCCACCACCAATGGGAATCAAGACCCCCACGCCAAAACAACACACCTTTCTTCCCGTTCCCGAAGAAGACACTCGGGCAGGATTGATGGCGATTGAAAAGTTCCTCCAGGTCAACAACTTCATTTATCATGTGACTGGCTCCCTTCTCCTTCTCCAGGGAACAACGGGAAACGCCGTCGCTTGGCTTCAAGGTGTCGTCCTTCACATTATAGACACAAGTGTTTCCAATGTTTGCCATCTCTTTATAGAAGTATGGACACTTGGCAGTTCCCCGCATGAATGTCCACCCGTCGGCACTACTGTCAATTACAACTATGGCGTACAGGTTTGACATAGACACCCAATGGGATTTTTCCCATATTGATTCATCGGACGGGCCTGGGTTTTCCCATCGCACCGGGTCATACGAATACAGGCGCCGTGTCCTGACAACGGAAATCGCCTTGTCTTCAAAACTTGTGGAGAAGAATTCGGTCTCCCAGTCCTTTCGTAAGTGATCATCCTCTATACAGCATGCCCGCAAGAAACAGGCGAGACACAGAACAACCGTACCCGTTTCAAACAGTTTCATCCGTTTCATCACCGTCTCCTTCCGCGACTCTGTCCCGCGCTTTCTGCAGTCGCCGTCCACAGTTCCAATTCGTCATAGGCATCAACAGGATCGTTCCCGCACATCGCGTACAGGTTCACGCCGCCATCCTCCTCTAGCGGATCCCGCGACAGCCAGCGTCGCAACTCCGGGGAATACAGCCGTTCGCCGTAGTCGTACACGCCGAGGGCAGCGATCCACGGCTTGGTGGAGAAGCGGTGGCGGAAGGTGTCGGCAAGAGAACCAGATTGTGTTATCGTATTGCCGAACGCGTCGTATTCGTATTCTGCCACTACTGCGCCAGTCTCTGAAACATACGCGGTGACGTTTCCGTTGGCGTCGTAGAGCGGGGCGTACCAAACACCATTGCGCTTCACCGCCAGCAGCCCGCCGACGCCGCCCGCGCCCTGCATCGAGCCGGAGAGGTCGG
>JAFSTA010000190.1 GCA_017450695.1 Kiritimatiellia bacterium
CGGCAGACTTCCTGTCAAAGTACTTGTCCTCTGGGCGTTTGACCAGGTTTTCAATCGCATATACAGGGGACATGGGAGAATCAAACATACAGCATTACCTTTCAACATGAATGAGAAAATGACTATATGATTTAACCGCAAGTTTGTAAAGGACAAATAGCGGTTTGTCCCCTCAAAACGAAGAAAGGCGCGTCCCGGGAAGGGACGCGCCTCTCGTTTGCGGAAGAACGCGGGTTACGCGATCTTGCGCTTCAGGCCGAGCGCCGCAACGCCCAACAGCACCAGCGCCACCGAGCAAGGCTCGGGAACGGCGGTGTAGGTCGTGTTGCTCGCCTGCGAACCGAACGCAAGCGCCTTTGCACCTGTTGCAGAAGTCCAACTTTGGCTTGCAGTTTTCGTAACGATGTAATTTTTCTTATCGGTATCGAAAACCACAGCAAAGCCTGAAACGGAATCGCCGTTATCCAACCCACTGATTCCGGTTGCGACGTTCAAAATTCCGCCAGAAGTATTTGCTGTTGTTGTCGCATAGGCCTTGATTGCCGTGGACGTATCGAAAGTTGTCGTACCTCCAGCAATGGCCGTTTTTACGGCATCAACAGTAGTGAACGAATAGCTCTCAAACGCTCCGGTACCTTCTGTAAAGAAGAGGTAGGCAATGTAACCTGATCCTGCTGCCGAAGAATCCGAAGACGATTTAATGTTACTAATCGTCCAGTTCAGTGAAGCAGCCTGGGTGAGTCCCGCGACGAGCGCGACCGCCAGAGCCAGTATCATTTTTTTCATTTTCGTTTTCCTTTCCAAGATCCCCTCCCCACAACGGGAAGGGGAAATTCGTTCACCTTACAGCGTCGTTCCGGGGAGCGTGATGGGTACATCGGCGTTAGTCGTTTGGAGGATGAATCCAAGACCTGCTTCAATGGCAACTTCCGCCAGCTCGCCACCTGCATCGAGCCATCCGTCAGCATCCAAGCCACTTTCATCAGCGGTGGCGTAAGTGTATGTCACGACTGTGGAACCACCCTCATCCAAAATTTGGATGTTGTCTTCCCAGCTCGTGGCGCCTTCTCCCAACGTGATCTGCTGAATGTCAATCGACTCGGGTGATACGTTGCCGACGAAGTTGAAGCCCGCGACGCTGGTGACGGGAGTTGTTGTTACTCCGACCTGCCCAGAGTAGGTAATTGTAACACTTGCTTCAGAAGTTTGAACAATCACACTTTGCCCAGGGTCTAAACAAACATCTGCCAATGCGCCTTCAGCATCAAGCCACCCATCTTCATCGAGTCCGCTTTCATCTGCAGTAGCATAGGTATATGTCACAATCGTGGAACCACCCTCATCCAAAACCTGGATGTTGTCTTCCCAGCTCGTGGCGCCGTCACCCAGCTTGATGTTCTGGATGTTGATGCCTTCGGCCGCGTTGATAGGCTCGAACATCGGGGCGTAGAAGTTGAAGCCCGCGACGGATTCCTTCGTGAGGTACCCGACCACATTCCGGCTTTCGACGCCGTCCGCGAAGGCAGCGCCAGTAAGGGCGACCAGGGCCGCCAATGCCGTTACAATTCCCTTGTAGTGCGATGAATTATTTTTATCTTCTCTGAAATCAACGGGTTAGACTCGTTTTGCGAAAAAAGGAGTCCACTGTTGTCCACCCGCGGCGCGGAGAGACGCCCGCGACTGTTCCCTTGAACGGGGCACAGCCGGGGAGGTATCCTGCCGCCTCCTGCCTATAAATCGTCTGTCCCCGCCATCCCGCGCCGGGCAAGGGCGCGGGAATGGGGAGGAATCGAAGTTGTTGCCGCTCCGCCGGATGCACGGCGCCCGCGCGTCAGGGACCGGTGCGCGCCTGTTTACACGCAAAGGACGTGGCGGGCGAACCATTGCGGGATATCGCGCGTGCACAGCGTCCATCCGTCACCGTCCGAATAGGAAGCTATCAGCCGCATCTCCAGCGTATTGTCAAAAAAATATGCTCGCGATACGAGGGGGACGGCCTTGCGGACGAGGGAAAGCGAGCGCGAGTACCTTTTCCGGATCTTTTCTGGGGGAACCGCATGTCCGCCGAGGGAGACACGGGTCGCAACCCGCCCCTCGTTGCATACCGGACTCTCCGTGGCGACGTAATACAGGTAGTTCCTGTAGCCGAGCGCGGCGGCCTTGCGCAGCATCGCGGCCTTCGACGGGTGCGAGAACACCGTCTCCATGGACAGGCTCATCCCGCGCGAAAGCAGTTCCCCAACAAGGAAGTCCGCAACGAGTGCGGCGGTGTACGAGGTGAGCGCACCCGGTGAGAAGGAAAACACCCCGTCATTCAGTCGGATGCGCCCGTCCGTAAACGCCCCTGTGGTCTCCCCTCCGTAGCCGGTCGAAAGAAGGTACCGTGAGAGCGAATCGGCATCAACGGGCACCGGCATCCGGAAAAAACCGGACGCCTCGGCCTCCGCCAGGATCTCGTCCGCGTTGACCCTGTGGTAGAGGTTGACCGCGTACTCGCCCATCAGCCGTCCGGCCAGCGTGCTTTTCCCCGATCCGTTCGGTCCTGCGATCATGCGGAACCTCCTGGCCGGTTCAGTACTCACCGATCACCGTCTCCGTCATGTCCGGGGAAACGCGGATGACCTTGCCGTCACGCCCGATGACATACGGCACGCCGCGGGCTACGGCGCGTTCCCGCGCGAGCCTGCCTGCGTTCAGGGCCGCGGCCCGGATCCTTCCGTCTTCCGCGGGAAGCTGATCCGAGTACTTTACCCGTACCCATCTCCCGCCGACGCGCACGTGCGCCGGCAACTCGCTGAATTCTCTCGCTCTTTTCATGCACTTATTTTATCATAACAAAACACCTGTGGAAAGCCGAAAATGACGGTGCGGCAAGGATGCAAGGATGTCGCCCCCCCGTAAAACGCGAACCCCCATTCCGCCGAACCGACCCCAACCAAAACCGACGGCCTTCGATTTTGGACAATTGCCTCTTTCGAGGCCTTTCGTGTTTTATGCGCCGAGGCAAAACACCGCTTCACCAGAGGGGAGATGCAAAGGGGGCCTTGGGCACAGCGGTCAGAAGGAACAAATCGCGGACCGGAGAACGGGGAAGAGTCGCAAGATGGGTCGAGAGTTCGCGTTTCCAATGATCCCTGTCAAATACCACAGGGGCTGTCGGCATAAGCAGCCTGTAGGCAAGCGCACATTGATAAAAAAGTTTTCCCGTGTTCACGACCCCGGCTTTCTTCCATTGCGGGAGGGGATTGAAGAGGTACGAATAACGCCGGTCATAAATGCGGGCATGGTGCGCGCAAAGGTTTCGAAGGACACCGGCGTGTTGCATATAGCTTGCCAGGAAATCCCCACGCATTCCGTACTTCGTCGAGACCGCATTCTGGTCTTGTATGTGGAGGTTCCTGTAGAAGCGGACTAGCGTCCCGAAAGATGCGGTCTCCACGACGGACCAGACAGGGGGTGCGAAATATCGGTCCCTGAAGTGCCGCGAACACTGCTCGTCAGATCTCCCGAACTCGGCTCCCACACGTCCGATGAAGCCGGCGTGTTCGGTGAAATCATTCACGATGGATGTGTCTAGATAGCCAAGGGGCCCATAACGGCATCCGATTTCCCGCGCGAGAAACGTTCGGAATGTTAGTTCCACCGCCTCCAGCGCGTCGAACAAAAAATGCCGTAATCGCCTGTCGAAGGAATAAACATCTCGGATCAAACTAAATTTGGTTCCACGGTGAAACTTTTCCCTGTTCACAAGGAAAGGAATCGCATATCCCGTGAAGCGATAATAGTTGACCGTTTCGAGGAAGGCTTCCGCTTCAGCACGAGGAACATCAATGTCAAGTCCTCGCTGTTCCAACAGCTGAACCTGATCCCGAACCCCAAGAAACGGCTTTGCGTATTTTGCCTTCATAAAAAAAAGAACCGCCGAATATTCGCGTCGGAAAACCGAGAGGCGGGGCGGTTGAGATGCCTTTCATTTAAACACCGTTCCCGGTTTTTGTCAAGCAGAATTTCTTGTTTGTTCTGCGATGGGTGACTTACCAAAGTAAATGTGGCCGAAACAGTCGCATTTATCTTGTTTTTCGCCAGCCGGGAACGTACCACAGCATCACCGCCTAGCGGGCGAGGGCGCGCTCGGCAAGCTTCTGGGGGATGTGGAGCCTCATGATTCCGGCTTCGTCGAACTCGGCGTTCTTCCGGTCAAGGAACGCCACCGCGTCGTCGACCTTCCCTTCCTTGAGCAGCCGGTACAGCTCGCGCCGCGCCTCGGAGCGCTCCCTCGCGGCGGCCGCGTAGCGGGTCTGGATCTCGGCGAGGACGCTAGCGGGCGACTCGCCCTCGCGGAGGCTGCCGGCGATCTCGCGCTTCAATGCCTCCACCTCCTCCTTAGCCGCGATCGTCTCCTCGTCGTCGTCCGGCAGGACCGCGATCTTCTCGGCGAGCGCGGCGCGGAAGTCCTCGTCCAGGCGGTAGGTCGAGAGGACCGCGAACCCGGATCCCATCGGCTTGGTGACGCACCCGAACAGGAATCGGTCCGTGCGGGTCTTGAGTTCCGGGCGGCGCTTGAAAACCTCGTTCCCGTCCCTGTCGGTGACGCGCACACCCGGACGGCGCCCCGCGAGCGAGGGACGACCTTGCTCAGGTTCCGCGGAGGGAGGGACGGACAGCTCGACGACCTGACGGACCGGCTTCGCCGTTTGCGCTGCGGGAGGGGCGGCATCCTCGTTATCCCTCCGGACAGGTGTCGTCCTTTCGGGTTTCGGGAGGTCCTTGCCCGCCGGTGTCGGCGTAGCGGGTCTCGCAACCTCCGCCTTCCGCGCAGAGCGCTTCGGCTCCGCCTTGCCGGTATCGCGCTGGCGCCCGTTGAGCCAGTACAGCACGCCCGCCGTCGCCAAGACGAGGACGGCGGCGATATACCCGATGTCGGACTTGCGGAACCCTGTCATTTCGCATCCCCCTTCGCCACGGGGGCCTTCGCCTTCATCGCCGGGGCGTTCGTCTTCGCCGCCTCCCAGAGAGCGCGCTGCACGTCGTTCGTCGGGGGCGGCGCCCAGCCTTCTTCGCACGCTCGCTTGTACGATGTCTTCTTCATGCTCGGCATCCCCCACCGCTCCATCGTCTTCTGGATCGTCTGCATGGAGTCCATGCCGTACCCCTTGCAGGGGACACGGTCGAGCGCCATCACGCCGTCCACTGGCGCGAGGGCGGACATGGGGTATTGGTGCGATACCCCCGCGCCGAACGCGAACCCGAACGCGCGAAGGAGGCATTTCCGGAAACGCTCCCGCAGGACCTCCTCCGAGGGCTTGTCAAAGGCGAGCGGGCGGACGTTGACGATCGCGGACCGCCTGCCGGGGAAGACGCAGACCTCGGGGAGGTCCGGGAGGTCGCAGACGGAGATGGCACACGCCGTCTCGGCGTCCGCAGTCCAGTTCGTGTGGAGGACGGACGGGGGCGGCACCCCCTTTGGGGCGTAGAGGCAGAGCCACTTAACGCGGACGTGCGCCGCTAGAACACCGCACTCCTCGCGGACCGCGCCCGCAGGCACGACCCGCTGCTCATCCACGAACAGGACGCTCGGCCCCGCCGCGGGCCGCTGGACGTAGCCTCCGACCCGCGCCAGCGCCTCCGCGTGCGCCTTCCGCGCCTCCTCCATCGTCGCGAACCTCTTCATCTTCTCCGCGCCCGCCGTGAGCGCGGCGAGCGCCAGAACCAGCGCGAACCGCATACACCTCATGACCGTCCCCTCCATGAAAAAGGGCTTCCCGCTTTTTGGGCGGGAAGCCCTGCCTGAGAAACCTCAAGTCCCCGTTACGCGA
>JAFSTA010000191.1 GCA_017450695.1 Kiritimatiellia bacterium
CAACGCGGCCGAAATCGACCGCATCAAGAACGTCGACATCCGGGAGGAGCGCACCCGGGACGAAACCGTGCGCACCGTGCGCGAGCGGACTGAGCAGATCACACGGCGCACCCAGGTCGAGACCGACGCCCTCGCCCGCCTCGGCATCAACTCCGGCCCCGCGCAGGACAGCCGCGCGGTCGAGTCCATCGACCAGACCGTCAAGGAAGTGCTGCGGGAGCTCAAGCTTCTGCCCAAGGAAGGGAATATAACCGTATGGCAATAGAGGATGTCTTTGGCGATGCGCCGGAAATCGGCGCAATCATGGCCCAGCCGTCCGGGACCAAGCAGGACTCTGGCGACGGCGTGACCGAGCAGATTGTCCGGCAGGGCCGGTACGATTTGCTCGACGCGCAGACAGCGGGACTCAAGGCGAAAAGCGTCTGCGACCTCGGAACGACCCAGAATCCCGACGAACGCTATGTCGTCAGCTGGACGCTCGAGCGCATCGAGGGCGACTACGGCAGGCTGACCATCACCGTCGGCGCGCCGGCTGACAACTCTGAACCCGACCCGGACGAAGATGACCCGAACGTCGTCGAGACAAAATGGTCACTTAAACACACCCAGCAGCAGCTCCCGCTGTCGCGCTTTTGGACGGATGGCACCTGGTCTGAAGGCAGCAGCCCCGATGGCCGTGCCCTGGCCCTTTGGCGTCAGGAGCCGCGCAAGGAGCTCTACGACGCCTACCAGTTCCTCGCGCCCGACGGAAACGTCTACACGCTCGATGGCTCGTCTCAGGAGGTGGCGGACAAATACAAAAAGGGCATTGAGAGCGTCATGCGCTTCTATCCCGTCGTCACGCGGACCATCACTTACAAAAAGGGGATGAACGACGAACGGATTGCGGCTCTGAAAATTGGCGCCAGGCTCGCCCACATTGATACGCCGGACAAAGACTTCGGCTTAAATCCCGGCATCTGGCTTTGCATCCAGGACGATGCGGATGAGGACGCCGACGGCAAGCTCGTCAGGATCACCGGTTGGATGGGTTGCAAATCGCTCGACGCCGACCTCTACGGCGACACCGACCGCTGGGAGCCGATGAACTAGCGTTCCGCAAAGACAGTTCAGGCGCCATGCAACAACCTTGCACGGCGCCTGAATTGTTTCTGCCGATTCTCAACTACTTGATAATTCCTCTCAACCGGCGCGGCAAAATACAGGTCTCTCGCGCACATCCCCTCGCGCCTTTGGAGGGACTGACAAACTTTGGTCACACCCTATTTTGGCCTTGGATTTGCGTTCCGTCAGGGTATTTGGTAGAATTGAAGCCATCAACGACACGCAGAGCGCCATGGCGGGCAGAACTCGAAGCAAAACATACGACGTGCTGGCGGTCTCTTCGACCGTCCACAAAGCCAACGCGGATTACCTCGCGGGAATCCTGCGCTACGCCTCGGGCCGGCAGGACTGGAATCTGTGGCTTTTCAACCCGCTGGCGGACCGCTCCTACGGGAACGTGCTGCCACCGCACCGGGCCAGCGGCGTCAAGACGGCGGACGGAATCCCGGCGGACTTGAACGGCATGGCCGCGACGCGGACGCAGCTTGACGTCTGCGACGCCGAGACGATTCCGCTTGTGGCGCTGCTTTACCAAGGCGGGTACGTCACGATTAAGCGCGTCCGCCCGTCAGGTCGCCTGGAACTCGGCATTCCGAACGAGGAAATCTCGACGTCGCTGGCCGAAGGCTATGTTTCCACTTTGCTACACAACGGCATCTCGGACTGGAACGAAAGTCTTGCG
>JAFSTA010000021.1 GCA_017450695.1 Kiritimatiellia bacterium
GCCGAGCCACAGCCCTCCGAAGAGCTTTTTGAAGTCCTTCTTCGCGTTCAGGTCGTAGTAGCTTTCCATCATCGAGAGGAAGAGCGACTTCCCGAACCGGCGCGGCCGCACGAAGAAGATGAAGCGGTCCCTCTCCTCCATTCTGGCGAGGTATCGCGTCTTATCGACATAGTACAACCCCTCATTACGGATTGTCCTGAAATCCGAAACGCCGTAAGGGATCTTCAGGTCTGTTTGCTTCTTTTGAATCACAACACGACAATGATACCATTTCCCCTCCCTCCGCGCAAGGGGAACGGCGCGGTTTTCATGGAACACGAATAACGCGTCCCCACCTGCCGACAGAAATGGTCAAAATATTTTTTTGCAATTTTTTGAACGCACGGAGCGGTTGAATTTGCTATGATTAGCATTGTCTTTTGTATGTGAGGAAAAGGAGCAGGTCTATGGATACAGGAAATGGCAAGCTGGACATTGGTCAGTTCTTGGTGTCATGTCGGGCGGGTATCGCGTGCGCACTCGTTTTGACATGTGTTTCTCCGCTGGCGTTGCTGGCGGACGGTGAATGGATCGCTGGGAGCGGCGGGAACTGGGAGACGCCTGCGAACTGGCTCGACGATCTCGTCGCCGCGTCCGGCACGGCGTACTTCACCAATGCTATCGCGGTCAATCCGGAAATCCGGATCAACAACTCCTATGCGCTCGACGCGATCCTGCTCTATCCTCCGGCTGGTCGCACGTTCAACATCGATGCCACCTATCCGGTTGGTTCCTCCGACCAGTATTCATTCACCCCGTCGGGTGACGTTTTTTCGGCCGGTGTCGCCGCGAACGGGAGCCGAGTCGAATGGAACGTGCCGATCGCCGGAAACAAACCCATTAAAATCTACTGGGGAGGTGGATTTTTTCTCCGTTGCCCCTGGATCGGTACGGGTACCATCACGAGGCAAAGCGGAACGCTGGAAGTGGATCATCGCTTCACGATCGCGACGCAGGACGGCACGGTGTCGAGCAACCTGCTTGCCAGCCGCGCCATGAACCTGAACGGCGGCGCGAACCTGATTCTCGGCGGGCGTTTCCCCAAGCGCAAGGGGGAGGGCTACTTCGTCCTGACGCCCGGCTCACCCATTGCCGAGCTGGTGCCGACCAATTCCACCACCCGCAGCACGGCCACCGCCGGACAGCTCGTCACGGCAGATGGGTTGCCCGAAGGAACGCGCGTCGCGCGTGTATTCTCCTCCGCCGCCGGAAAGATCGCATTGACCAAGCTGCCGCTCGACACCGTGACGGAGGTGACGACGCAACTCCTGACTTTTGCCGCCGCGCCGCGCTGGGACGTAGTTCAGGATTTCGACTTGCTGACCGTCAGCAACGGGCAGTGTGCCGTTACGCTCTACCCCTTCCTCTACGGCGCCGGCAACAACCAAGAGCCGTCCGGCACCAATACCGTCACCCTGAATGTCGGGAAAATCATCGGAAACGGGAACCTCAACGTGAAACTCGACACGACCTACCACGGCTCGGACGGAACGCTCGCAGTCGATGACCTCTCCAGTTTCAGCAAAGACCTGATCCTGAATTCGACCGCTCGTCTCACGCTGAAGAAATTGACGGACGAGTCCAACATACCCCCCCCCGTTGGCGAACCCGCGCTCTGGATGGACGCCAGCGCGGCTGGTACGGTGACGGCGGACGCCAACGGTCATGTCACCTCTTGGACGGATGTGCGCGGCTCGTCTTACGCCGAGGCGACACCCTGGCTGGAGAGTCCGACGGTGATGCCGAACGAGCTGAACGGGCGTCCGGTCATCGATTTCGGTACGGTCGGTTCGCGACAGGCATTGCAGTGGAACCGGGAAATCACAGGAATCAAAGCGGTGTTCCTCGTGCTGGGTTCGCAGGAAACGGGCGGATGCCTGCTCGGCGCCATGCCCGGCTGCACAACCTCGTACCTGCGCGGATTCAACCCGATTGACGCGGTTGCGAATAATACGGCAAATGCCACCACCTACCGTCTGCACAAGGCGAACGGGTTAGTCCCAGTTAATCCGAGCGGCACGTATCGAGTCGCCATCAACGGAAGCCCGGTCGAACTTGGAGGATCCGGAATGTCGGGTGGATACGATGTCTATACGGTCTCTCTGCCCAACCTGAACTACAAGGCATCCGCCTTCGCCTTCGATGCGGGGAATGACGCCGACGGAGGACGCCTCTCCGGCGGGCAGCGGTTGGCGGAAGTGCTGGTTTATACCAACTCGCTGACGTTCGCGCAATGCGTCGAGGTCGAAAACTACCTGCGGAAAAAGTGGATGGATATCGATGCCGAAGGTCGCGGACGCGCTCGCGTGAACAGCCTGGCTGTTAATGATACGCCTATCATCGAAACGCGGGACGGTTCACCCATCCGTATCGGAAAGATGACCGGCACGGGAAACCTGACGGTCGAGACGAACAACGATGTGTCCGTGGAACTGATCGCGACGAATCTCTCGACAACCCTGCGCGACGGCGCGACGCTACGCGTCAACGCGCGGCGTGTTCCGAGCGTTCCCGCACTTGACGACGCCCTGCTCTGGCTGGACGCGGCGGATGCGGATTCCTTCACGCTGGATGGAAACGGCGACGTGCTGGAGTGGAAGAACCGTGTACCGAACGCGATTGAATCGGTAACGGCCGGTCCTGGTTCGGGGAGCGTGACGCCGACGCGTCCGCAACGCATCCAGGACGCGAACGGGCGTTGGCTGGTGGACTTCGGCAGCATCGGGAACGGATGCGCCTTGCGTTGCGCGAGCAACCTGTGGGCACGCACCCTTTTCATGGTCTGGATTCAGAAGGATCACGGGTGTCAGCCTTTCGGGAACATGAAGCAAGGATACACCACGACAACCCCCGGATTCAAGGGGAACACATTCCGAGGATCCCAGTTCCTGCGGCATAACGGAACCACGATGGGAAGCGCCATTGTCACGAGTTGGTCTGGCTCGAACGAGAGGAACGGAAGCTGGTACAGGAACGGTTCTCTGATCGAAAACGTGACGCTTGTGTCGATGCCCAAAAACCAACTCATTCTGAACTCCGGCGTGATGCAAGGAGGCGACCGCGTCTCCGCCGTCGGCGGATATAACTATGACGACAAGAATGCGGGTAACTGGGTGTGTTCCGGCGGTTTTCAGCTGGCTGAGATGATCCTTTACGGAACAACGCTGGATGACACGGCGCGGCGTGACGTGGAGGCATATCTGCAACGGAAGTGGTTCGGCACGATTCCAGACGGCTATGCCGACGGCGCACTCACGCTCTCCAGCCTGACGGTCGATGGCAACGTCTCCGTAGAGAACACGGGGAACGCCCCGCTCACGGTCGAAAGCGTGAACGGTACCGGTACACTCAGTGTCACGGGCGAGGGTGGATTCATCTACGATAAAAAGGCTGCGACGGTGGTTCTCACCGGTGGAAGCGACGGTGTCTGCCTGTTCCCGGCAGAAGCACCCACTGCTGGCGAAAGTCCGATTCTCCATATCGATGCCACAAACCGAAACGCGATCACATTCTACAAGAGTACTTACACGCAATATTACACGGACCTCGCGCAGGGCATCCGGATCGGATCGGCGGCAGGTGAACAGTCCTGGCTTCCGATTTACCGTACCGGCGCAGATGGATGTAACGGCAAGGCGATTATCGACTTCGATATTCGTTCCCAAGGCAACGGTCGTGACTGCCGTTCCTATCGTTGGGATCCCCCGCTGACCAACATCCGTACTGTCTTCTGGATGTTCCGCGATCATCCGACACGCGGGGGCGGCTTCCTGTTGGGACTGACCAACGGAACCGATTTCCTGCGCGGCAGCTTTGGGACGTTACTGAATGCTTCGCCGCTCTTCGATGACAATGCAGCCGACTACGTGAAGGCTGGCTCACTGCACGTGGACGGAATCTCCGTGCCGTACAACCACGTGCCCGAAGCGAATTGGCAGGTGCTGTCACTGGTGACGACAGGGAACGGGACCGCCAACATGATCGCAGCGGACCGCGACAACAAGAATAACTGGGGCGGACTCCAGCTCGGCGAACTGCTCGTTTACTCCCGCGCAATGGATGACGTGGAAAGGATAAACACGGAAGCGTATCTGATGGACAAGTGGCTCGGGAAGCGCCATCCCGAACTCTACCGTGAAAACAGCGGCTGGTTCATCCATGCCGCAGGTCAGACCGTCACAAACACGGCTGGCGTCGCACACGGAAATATCGCCGGACTCCAAGGGAACGGCACGGTGTTTTTCCGCAACGCGAACGCGAGCGTGTTGGGCGATGTCCGAAACTTCGCCGGCACGGCGCGTCTTACCGGGAACAGCGTCGTGACGCTCGACAGTTCCGCCTACGCCGACTCCACATGGATCGTGGAGGAAGGCAGCGTACTGGACCTCGACGGCAAGACGGTGACACTCGGCGGCATCGGCGGCGGCGGTACGGTGAGTAACGGGAACCTGGTGGTGTCGAACCTCATTATCGGCGCGACGGACGCACGTGCCGACCTGACGGTGATGGGAAACCTGACTCTGGCGGCAAACGCACAGGTGTCGGTACTCTCGCCCGAACGGTACGCGAGCTGTGTTCATGTGCAAGGCAAACTGTCTCTGACGGACGGCGAGGTCTCGGTACAGCTTTCGACGCCAATACCCTTCCCTGCGCACGCGATTCTGAGCTATGGGTCGCTGGCAGCGGAAACGCCGATGGATCAATGGCCGTGCGAATACAACCTTCCGACGGTTGGCGGTTACACCACGACTGTTCGTTCCGTCCTCGGCGCATATATGCTGGACGGCAGCTCGGCAGGAACACGAATCATGATCCGGTAAGAATCGAAAGCGGCCGAGAGCAATCAACGGCTTTCGATTGCCATCGAAAACGACGAAAGGTAATGCGAAGATGAGAAAAGCGATTGCATTTGGTTTGGTATTGTGTACCCTGGTCTGCCGAGCGGAAACAGGCTCGTTGTCAATCCTGCCGGAACAGTGGACGTTGTTGACTCCCACCGCGAAGGTGACGACAGACGGGACCTTGCTGCTAGACGGCATGAATGCGCCGACCTACGCATTCTACAATGCGGCATCGTATGGCGATGTCTCGCTGGAGGCCCGGTATTCCGTCGCGAAGACCGATGGCGTGATGGCGGTCGGTTTCGTGATCGCTTCGACAGACTCGGAGTCGTTCCTGCGCGTGCATTACGACCGCCGCAGCGCGATCCTCTACCGGAACACGGAGGGCGGCGCGTTCCAGGAGATCAAGCGCGTCGGGAACAAGCCGCAGGAGCCGGCCAAATGGTACACCGCCAAGCTGATCCGAAAGGGAAAGACGCTGGAGGTGTTTTTCAACGGCGCGAAACTCTATGACGCGGAGGTACCCGACACCCCCGGTCGCGTCGGTTTCTACGCCAGCCAGACGATCGGTACAATCCGCGACATCCGCCTCGACGGAACGCGCATAGCACTCGCCGCACCATGGAGAAACATGGAAGAAGGGCGCATCCACGGTGCGCCGAAGGTGCAGGCGCGCGCGGAGATTATCTGGACGCGAGCCATCTGCAAAGAACCGGATCGGTACATCGGCTGGCCGACGGTCTGTCGTCGTAAGAACGGGGAGCTGCTTGCCGTTTTCTCCGGCGACCGCCAGTACCATGTCTGCCCGTGGGGTAAAGTCCAGCTCGTGCGTAGCATGGACAACGGCGAGACATGGACCAAGCCCGTAACGATCTGCAACACGGTGAATGACGACCGCGACGCGGGGATTACGGAATTGCAGAACGGGGACCTGCTCGTGACGTGGTTCAGCTCGCTCTGTTACGCGGGAAATTTCCCGGCAAATGCGGTTTTCGCCAAACAGGACAGCGAGCGGTACTTCTGGCAGCGTCACTTTGAAAAGTTGCCACGCGCACTGGTGAAGGAACAGCTTGGTTATTTCACGCGCCGTTCGACCGATGGCGGTAAGACGTGGGAACCACCCGTGCGGACTACCGGATCGGCGAACCACGGCGGCATCCAGTTGAAGGACGGACGCCTGCTGATGATCGGCCGTCGCTGGAACAGCCAAGGCAATTTCCTGCCGGAGGATCCCGCCGGACAGAAGACGAAGCACGAGCTGACGGTCGATGAATCGACCGACAACGGGCGCAGCTGGCACCAGATTGCGAGCATCCACCCGGAAGAGGACATCTCCAAATTCCACGAACCGCACCTGGTGGAAGCGGCGGACGGCATGATCGTCGCGCAGTTCCGTTGCCACATCGACTTCAACCTGCGCCAGTCCGAAAGCAAGGATGGCGGCAAGACGTGGACCCCCGTTCATCGTCTGGATATCCACGGCCATCCGCCGCACCTGATCCGTCTCGCGGACAACAAACTGCTCACCGTGTACGGCATCCGCGACGGGGCGTTCGGCGAATACGCCTGTATCAGCGACGACAACGGCAAGACCTGGGATGTGAAAAACCAGATCAAACTGGCGGGACACTGGTGCGGAGATCTCGGCTATCCCGCCTCCGCCCAGCTGTCCGACGGCACAATCATCACCGTCTATTACCAGTCGGAAAAGAACGGCGAAAAGCCCTGCCTCATGGCCACCAAGTGGCGCGTAACCCGTTAGGACGAGCGACAAAACCGTATGGGGTGACCTGTCCAGCAGACGCCATATAGGTCTTGCCTATAAGTTCAAAGTTGGGTGGTTGGGTGGTCAGCCCGCCGCCCGCGCTCTGCATGGGAATGTAAATGAGGGCAAGTTTGTCTCGTGCCAAGTCTGCGGAGACGCGGAGGGAAAAACGAATCGGGGAAGCGACACTCCTGTCGCCTCTGCGTAGCAACAGAACTGAATGAAGCGGCAGGAGTGCCGCTTCCCCGAACGTCCCGCTCAGAACTTCGGATAAGCAAGGACAACAACTTCAACAACAGATAGACAACTCGCTGGTGATCGTCGCGCAACCGCACGACGGGACTTATCCGGCTCGCGGTTGCGAGCCGTCCCCTCTGAAGTTGTTCCCAAGTTGTCCGTGTTGTTTCCCAATCCCCGCGCGAGGTCCCTCCCTTCTCCCTTTGAAACTCAAAACAAATCCCAACAGAGAAATTTTCATAATCGTATATTTTGGCGTAAAATCAACGATTGAATCGTGTAAATTGGCGTAAAATCAACGATTGACAGTTGTTTTTCCCCTAAATTCATCTGTTGAACAATTTAAAACCACGGAATACACGGAGGCGCTATGCGCCAGCTGAGAGGCTGGGAAGCTAGTATGCGTGTCGCGTCCGCTGCGTAGCGACGGTGCCCTCGCCGTTGGCTTTCGTGGAAGCGGCCGTGTGAGCAAGGATGGATGCAGACCTCGTCTATAACTTCAACCTCCAACGTGTAGTATAAGTTATCTGAATAGAATCACTCACGCAGCGCGTGAGCGGGGGCTAAAAGCTACTACCTTCTAACGCCCACCCGCTAACGGCTACGCCACCTCGCCCTCCTCAGCACTTGGGTGGATGTTTATGTCGTCGCCGGGGGTAGCATTTCGCTTACCCCCGGCTGTACAATTCATGTCCCTTCAGGGCTTTTCACGTCCGTTCTCGGATAGTAGAACAGACTGTCAGCCCGTTTGTGTCAGCGGACGCGACGGGGGCTTGTTCAAAACTTTATTCTGATACGGCAATAATCCATCGCTATGCTTGACAAAACGGGGCGGTCTGACACCTTCCCTTCAATTTCAAGGATCGTTCCCCGACGAATGGATGCGGCATCGTTCTTCGACATGCCGTCAAAGCGGGCCGAGATGGTTCCGCCTTTCCGACTGAGTATGATTTTGACCTCGTCCGTGAAGAAAGTGGTTTCCACCGTGTCAACTGTGCCTCTTAGAACAAGGCGTTTCCCACGGAACCGTGCATGTTCTTCAGCATCCTTTTGCCGATCGTAAAGCTTATTCCCCGTGTCAGACGAGTAATTGACTACGCGGACGATTTCGGCGAATGCCGCGTCGCTCAACAGGATGCCGTTTTCTATGCAGTATTCAGGGGATTCCTTCCGCCGCCGTTCCTCCTCTTCCGCTTGGGCGCGACGTGCAGCCTCCTCGGCAAGGCGTTTCTTCTCCTCTTGTTTTCTGCGTAGTTCCTCCTGGCGTCGGAGTTCGGCTTGACGCTCCTCCTCTTGGATACGAAGTTCCTCCTGTCTCTTTCGCTCCTTCGCCCTATTGACCTTGTCCTCCGTCTCGGACAACTTGGCAGTCAGAGCTGCCAGCGTTTCAATGGATGCGTCCAGCTGGTTTGTGCAGCCTGCCATTTTTGCCTTGTCATAAAAGTTCCCCGCTTTGGCCAAGGTCTGTCTCGCTTGTACAAGCCAAGTATCGTAGCCGTTGGCGTAGTCGCTGGCATTCTCAGGCGAAAGCAGGACGTACTCGTTTAAAATCATCAAATCGCCAAGCTGCTTCAACGCATCAGCATTTCCCATTGAGGCTGCTTCTGCATACTTTTCGCGCGCTTTGTCGTATTCCGATCTCATTTCAAGAGTATATCCTTCTTGAAGGAGTCTTACATCCTTTGGCATTTTGTCGGAACATCCAACTAGGCAGACCGCTCCTACTACAGCGACAACTATATGCTTTATGCACTTCATAACATGTCCTCCTTATTTGACGCTCTGCATCAGTTCGGCAAACTTCGTCCAATTAAGTTTAGTGCCGACCTTTTTGTTCTTCGGGAACCACTCAATCGCTCCATTGGAAATGTTGAGCCTTCCCAGCTTCTTTTCGCCTTCGCTGACGTGCAGCTCAATGCCGCCCTTCTTGATATGCAGGCAACCTGTCTGCATTATGACTGTCTGTGCCATACCGATTCTCCTAAAGCCCATTAGTTGAGTTACACTTCACTTGAACCGGGCCAGTCCTCGTGTCGTTTTGAAGTGGAACGGGGCACCCCGCTCTCACCCCCAACCGCTCACAGTCAGACACGAATTGAAGGCATAGAAAAACCTCCCTTCGTGTCCAGTAGAGGTCTTAGGAAACCATGAGGAAACACAAAGAGAGGTAAGCGCATAATGCACTTCCTCTGCAAGGTGTCGTCCTCGTTGAAAGTTCCTAAGTTTCTACTGGCGACCGCGTTGCAGCGTTACAAATCAGCGTCCGAGGGTGGAAAAGGATGTCGGCTCACACGAAGTAGCTTGACGTTCCTAATCAGTTCTCAGAGCATGTCCGTTCCGCCGTCGCATTGCCAATTGACAATATTCAAGCGAAACAAATGTACATTACCAAACTTCATGACCATTGACAAGCGAATTTTAAAACAAAGAGAAAAGGAGAAATTTCTTGAATGCAACTCCACATTTCACCGCATCCTCTCTTTCGAAGAGGTGCAACTTAGATAACTTCTTTCCTATAAACCGATTACGAGTGTTCAGCATTGCGGTCGCGACGAAGCGCACCTCAGTCTCGGCGCCTCCGCGTTCTCTGCGTGAGGCAAAAAGACACGCGATATGCAGGACGCGAGACAGGAGACGAGTCCCAGTGCCGTTTCGCGGTTAAGTCAACTTAGGGGAACCAGCCCCATTTAGGCCCGCAGGGCCACTTTGGCGGCGCAACCGCCACTTACTTCTCAGCGTCCCCACTTCTCAACTTGCGCGTAGCGCCTCTGTGTATTCCCGCGCGAAGAGCGAGTGGCTGGCTTGCCGCTTTTCGAGCCACTTCCTTCCCGCCGCCTCTCTGTCGTTACCCTCACCAATGAGGCGTGAATTTTTGTTTTTTGAATTTCACGCCCAAAGTGTGAGACAAAAATCGGGCGTGAAATTTGTTTTTTTGAATTTCACGCCCAGATTTTTCTTGCGTAGATGACTTCATGTGTGTAATAATCATTCCGTTTTTGCAAAATGGAGAATGGGAATGTTTATTGGACGGACCGAATATCTTGACGACCTCTGTTCGCTTTGGAAGAAGCGGGCGCCTTCGTTTGTTGCCTGTCGGGGGCGACGGAGAATCGGCAAAAGCACGTTATTTCGTGAATTCGCCAAGCGTACCGCGCAGGATTATATTGAGATTGAAGGATTGCCGCCCAGCAAGTTCATGGACAATCAGCAACAGCTTGACGGCTTCATGGAAGCGCTGGCAAGCCAGACTGGGATGCCCTGCGGAAAGGTTGACAACTGGTATGCGGCTTTTCACTGGCTAGACAGGGCGATCGATGACAGGAAACGGACGGTTGTTCTTCTTGATGAGATATCTTGGATGGGTTCATTCGACAAGAATTTTCCGGGGCGATTGCGTTCCGCTTGGGAAACGTTCTTTCATCGCCACGAAAAACTGATTCTCGTCATTTGCGGAAGCGCGTCTGCCTGGATCAAGGAGAACATTCTCGACAACACGGGTTTTGCGGGACGCCTTTCGCGTGACTATGTCTTGACTGAGCTTCCTCTTTCCGATTGTATTCGTTTCTGGGGGAAGGCTGCGGAGCGAATTGAAACGCGAGAGATCCTGGACGTGTTGTCCGTAACCGGCGGAGTGCCTCGGTATCTTGAAGAAGTCGATCCGGGACTATCGGCTGATGAGAACATCAGACGTCTTTGCTTCTTGGAGGAAGGCGTACTGTATAAGGATTTCGATGCCATGTTTGCCGAGGTTTTCGGTGGAGATACGGTGGAGCGGCGTCGAATATTGGAATGTCTGACCGATGGTCCACGCAGCGCTGTAGAGGTTGCAGAACAACTCAAGATCGAGAATAACGGACACCTTTCCGCCCAGCTTCGGTCATTGGAAGAGGCGGGGTTGCTGTCTTCGGATGTCGGCAAGAATCCCGCGACCGGCAAGGACGCACGTATCTCCAAATATAGGATGCGGGACAACTATGTCCGCTTCTATCTCCGCTACATTGCTCCGCACCAGACTGAGATCAAAGTCGGATCGTTTCGCTTCTCCTCTGTTTCCATGCTTCCCGGCTGGAACGCGATTCTAGGTTTGCAGTTCGAAAATCTTGTTGTCAACAACCTGCCTGCACTCGTTCCATTACTCGGTATCGGTTCAGGCGTCATTCTCTCGGCGGCCCCCTACAGAAATATGCGCAAGGCGGCGGATGGCGGTACAAGGGGACTCCAAATCGATCTCCTCATTCAAACGGCGCGTACGGCATACGTGGTCGAGATCAAGCGCAAGCGGTATATCGACGAGAGTGTGGAAAACGAAGTCGAACATAAAGTGAGGCTCCTCCCGCTACGAAAGGGGGTTTCTGCCCGACCGGTACTCGTCTATGACGGAGAACTCGATCCGGTGGTCTTGGGAAACGGTTATTTCGATGCGGTGATACCCGCCAGAAGGCTTCTAGGACTTTGAGCGGCAGGACTTGTTGACAGGCTACGATATCTGAAACACTACGATATCGGGTGTCGAACTTGCCTACAAGTTGGCCGGGTAAGCGTGTCGCCCGCACTCCGTGCGGGAATGAAAATGAGTGTACGGTTGTTTCGCGTGAAAAGCGCAAGTCGCCCAATCGGGGAAGCGACACTCCTGTCGCCTCTGCGTAGCAACAGAACTGAATGAAGCGGCAGGAGTCCCGCTTCCCCGATAAGAGCGGAAAGCACGAGATGCACAACGACTTTCCAACACGCGCAGCCGCCATCGGCTCTCCCCGTTTTTCAGCTGGAGGAGGCTTTGCCGCCATGTTGCTTGGAGCAGAGCAGGTAGAGGAAGAAGGGACCGCCGCAGAGGGAAGTAATAACTCCAACCGGGATTTCGTATGGTGGCACGACACAACGGGAGAGGGTGTCGCAGACGACCAAGAAGACGCCGCCCACACAAGCGGCCCAGGGAATGAGAGTGCGGTGGTTCGCGCCGAATAACCGCCGGACGGCATGCGGCACGATTAATCCGACGAACCCGATGACTCCGGAGAGCGCGACGGCCGCCGCCGAGGCGAGCGTGGCAGCTCCCAGTATCAGCGGTACTTCCACGCGGAGCCTCACCCCGGCGTGATACGCCCGATCCTTTCCCAGCACCAACACGTTGAGCGTACGCGCTTCCAAAAAGAGCGAGAGAATCGAGAGCGCGATCAGGAAACCTGCCGTACCCAGCAATCGCCAGGATGTGCTTTGCAGGTTTCCCAGCAACCACCAGGTGACACCGTGTACCGCACGCGTCGGCGCAAAGGTCAACAGAAGAAGCAACAGACTGGAGACGATTGAACCGACCACGACACCGGTCAGGATCAACACGGTCGGGCGATACTCCCCTCCTACGCGATGCGCCAAAAGCCAGACCCACACCAGCGTGAGCGAGGCGGCGACGAACGCGCCGAGCGGCAGCACGAAGGAATGAAAGGCGGCGAGTCCAAGAACGATGACAAGCGCCGCGCCCAAGGCGCCGCCACTGCTGACACCAAGCACATACGGTTCCGCCAGCGGGTTTCGCAGTACCGCCTGCAACGCCGTTCCCGAAGCCGCCAGCCCCGCCCCCACGAAGAACCCTGTCACGAGACGACTCAACCGCAACTCCATCAAGGCGGCACCTGACACCGTTTTCCAATCGGGCAATCCGAATCCCGCCGGACCGCACGACAGGCAAAGGAATAGTACCGCCAAGATGGCGGCGATGGCGGCTAACGTCGTCAACGAGGCGTGATGCGGCTGCCGGGAAGCGGGAGTCGGATGCATCACACCAATCCTTTTCCAGCTTCCACAAAAACGGGACGCTGGGTGGCGGTGACACGGGCGAATCCGAACCGCTTGGCGGTTTCCAGATACAGCGTCTCCTCCGGCACGCTCTGCAACGACCGCAGGATAGCGCGTTCGGCATTGGCGATCTCCTGCGCAGGGATTTCATCCAGCGCACGTTTCGTCTTTTTGTCCTCAGTCGGAACGCGGTAAATGGTATAGCTCTCGGGCGTCACGCCGTCGGGCCAGAAGACCAGCTGACGTTCCTCGCCCGTTCCCTGCGAGGTCGTGCGGATGTCTTTCGGGATGGAGCGCAGCAGGACATCTTCCATGTTCGGCTTCAGCCGCTTGAAATCCCACTCCTGCATGATCCGCTTGCGCAGGAGCGAGAAGACAATCGGACCTTCCGCCGCAACGATCCGCCGAATCTGCTTGTCGAGAATCGGAGGCGCGTCAAGCAGGTTGAACTTGTCCTGCTTGCGCGAATAGTCTTCCGGCTTAGCCATGACATAAGGTCGCACAGACTCATCCGCGACAGCCGGCTGCGGTTGCGGGGCGACTGTCTCCGGACGGGGCATCTTGTAGGTCGGCATCCCGCCGGAGGGAGCGGGCTTCCCTTCCACGGCCGCTTCGACCTCGGCGAGCAACTTGGCTTTCGCACGATCGGCATCGAACCACCATTCGGCGGACCAGACGCGGCACATTCTCCAGCCCAGCCCTTCCAGCACACTGCGACGCAACTTGTCGCGGTCGCGTTCGGAGCTCGCGTTCCGGTAGTAGTCGCCATCACATTCGATACCGATCGCGTACCGGTCAGGAGTGACGCGACTCATCACGCCGATGTCGATCCGGTAACCGGAACAGCCGACCTGTTTCTCGACCTGATAGCCCTGGCAGCGAAGGAACTCAGCAACCTCATCCTCCAGTCGCGAATCGCTCTCCTGCTTCGTTCCGGCGGCGATGCCGAGATTCGACACGCCATGCTCCGCGTAGGAAAGGAAGTTCTTGAGGTGCATCGCCCCCGTCGCCTGGGTCCGTCCGAGATCGATGTCCACCGCGTGGATCGAGGCGAAGACCACGACCTGTTCCTTCGCGCGGGTGATCGCCACGTTCAAGCGACGCTCACCGCCCACGCGGTTCAGGGGACCGAAGTTCATCGCGAACTTTCCGCTCTGGTCTTTCGCATACCCGCAGGAGAAAAAGATCGCGTCTCGTTCGTCCCCCTGTACGTTTTCGAGGTTCTTCACGAAGAACGGCTCTTCCAGATCGTCGCTGAAGAACTTCTCGATTTCCGGATGCTTCTCCCGTTCCTCGTCCATCAGGTCTTCGATGAGTCCCTGCTGCGCCTCACTGAAGGTGACAACGCCCGTCGATTTCTTGGCGAAGGCGGGATCCAGCAACCGCGCCATCACCGCCCGCACGACTGCCTCCGCCTCCACACGGTTCGTCCGGGTCTTGCACCGGTCATAGACGCCGTCTGGAACGAACTGGAAGCTGACGCCCAGACGATCATTCTGCTTTTGGGAAGACGGGAATGTGAAGAGGCGGTTCCCGTAGTAGTACCGGTTGCTGAAGGCGATCAGCGACTCGTGGCGGCTACGGTAATGCCATTGCAGATAGGTCTCCGAAATTCCCGAAGCCTTACACTCGTCGAGAATACTTTCGAGTTCCTCGATGTCCACATCGGAAACAGGTTCGTCGCCCGCGTCCTGCTGGCGCTGGAAGAAGGTGGTCGGCGGCAACTGCTTCGGATCGCCGACAATCACGCACTGCTTTCCGCGCGCGATCACGCCGATCGCGTCCGGCACGGTAATCTGCGAAGCCTCGTCGAAGACCACCACGTCAAACGGTTCGTGCTGCGGAGGCAGGTACTGCGCGACGGAAAGCGGGCTCATCAGGAGGCACGGCTTCAGGTTCGGCAACAGGGTGGGAATGGACTCCAGCAAGGTGCGAACGGGTTTGTGGCGGGATTTCTTCTCGCACTCGCGTTTCAGCACGCCCAGTTCGGTTCCCGCCGGACAGGTCCCGAAACGTGCCGACGGCAGACGGGCGGAGAGTTTCGCGACGATCATCTGTTGCGAGAGCGCGGCGAACTGGTCGTCCAGCTGCCAGAACCGTTTGATCTGCTCGTCCTGCACGTTTCCGAGGAAATCGCGCAAAGCGGAACGTTCCGCGATCACCTTCTCGATCACTTTCTCGCAGTAGCGTTTGCGGACGGCCTCTTCGGTCCAGTCCAGTTCCAGATCGCCGCGCTCGATCGCGTCCGTCACGGGTTGCAGCCCCAGCGAGACGGCGTTCTCACGCTCTTTGTTCCACAAAAGCCAGCGACGAAGTTCCGACTGGTTTTCGAGAACCGTTCCCGTCATCTTCACCAGTTCGCGAATCGTCCGCGCCGTCTCCTTCGGCGCATCGGCGGGAGTCCCCTGCCCTGCGGTCGCTTCGCGTCCGCCACCCAGCGTGGCGAAAAATCCGTCGCGTTTCTCGCGGAAGGAATCGACGGCCTGCAGCACGGCATCGCACACCGATCTGTCGGTGCGCGACGCCAAGACGGAGGTCAGTCCCGTCGGCTTGCCGCCCAAGGCCTTCGCGGCCTCCCATGCGGTTTTCGCGCTGGTGACAAGCGTCTCCAGCGACCGCCAGACCTGGTCGTCCTTCGGCACGGCGGTGAAGGTGTATTCGGGTACGCCGAAGGAGGTCCCCTTCACGATGGCAGCGGCGTCCTGGTAACTCTCAAACCGGTCGATCCACTTGTTGATCGGACGGGCATCAAACGTCGCCCGTCCCGGATTGTGCAGACAACTGATCTTCAGCTCTTTCATCAGCGACCGTCTGCGGAAGAAGCGGAAGATCGCGTTGGAGATCTCAATCTTGCGCCACCGCTGACGCAACTCGGCGATGTTCAGTTTCTCCACCGCGTCCCAATCGATGTTCGGAGTCTCGGCGCGGAAACGGGCCGTCTCCTGCCCAGCGCGCAACAGCTTCTCCGCAGCTGCAGCCTTCGACTCCCAGTTCGCCCACAGGTCGGCGGGAATCTCCGGCGCCTCCCTGCAGGTCGCAGCGAGTTCACGGAAGCGCGTGATCTGGGTTTCGTCGAGCGCGTCGAAATCCCCGATTTCAAGAAGTGAAGCGAAGTCGCGGGAAGCTTGTTTCAGCGACTCCAGCGCATACGCGAATTCCTTTGCGCTCGCGACCGCCGCCGATTCCCATGCGGCATTCCACTCGGTCACCCGGCAGAACGACAGATCGTCGAAAAGCTGCGGCGGCAACTCCTCGCCGCAGACGCGCAGCTTGCGCGCGCATTCCAGCAATCGATCCAGTTCTTCCGTCGTGAAACGCAATGCGGTAAATGCTCCGACATGGCGAATCTCGTGTTCGTCGCCCGCATGGGTGAAGAGATAGGAGAAAACGTGGTAGGGCGTCATTCCGCAGCTGTCGGGCTGATGCAGCGCCTGAACGTAGGTCGTCAAGGCGGTGCGCGCCTCGCCCAGTTCGCGGGCGATGGATTCCCACTCCGCCGGTTCCTTTGTTCCGGAGAAGGAGAGCGTTTCCTGGAACTGCGCCAACACCTCCGACTTGCCCGCCTTGTTCGAATGAAGCTCCAGGCAGAACGGCCCCAGCCCGATACGGCGCAGGCGGCGCTGCACGACTTCCAGCGCGGCGCGTTTCTCGGCGCAGAAGAGAACCGTCTTGCCGGCGGCGAGACAGGCGGCGATGAGATTGGTGATCGTCTGCGATTTGCCGGAACCGGGAGGCCCGTGCAGGACAAAGCTCTTGCCGTTGACGGCGGAGAGGACGGCGGCCAGCTGCGAGGAATCCGCGCTCATCGGGCAGAACAGCTTGTCGATCGGAATGCAGGTGTCCACCTCTTCCGGCTTCACCATCACGGCGCCGTCGTCGAACGATTCCTTGTTTTCGATCAGGTGGTTGACGACGGGGCTTTTCCGCAAATCGTCCAGACGCCGCCCCAGGTCGTCCCACATGATGAACTTGCTGAACGAGAAGCGACCGAGCCAAACGCCATCCACGACTTCCCATCCCTGCATCGTCTTGACGGCTTCTTTCACGATCGTCAGAATTTTCGCGACATCCAGCCCGCTCTCGTCCTCCGGCGGCGGATTCAGCCCCTCGACCTGCAACCCGAAATCGTGCTTCATCATCTCCAGCAGCGTGATGTTGACGATTGTGTCGTCGTCGTTGCGCGAGAGGGAGTACCCCTCCTGAACCGTCTTTCGGGAAAGCGTGACCGGTATCAGTAACAAAGGGGCCAGATAGGTCGGCGAGCTGGGCATCGTGCCGTCCTTCCAGCTCAGGAATCCGACAGCGAGGAAGAGCGTGTTGACGCCCCCCTCCTCCAGATCCGATTTCGAGGTTCGGAACAGTTCCTTAAGCCGATTGTCCAGATCCTTCTGTCCCAAATAGGAGAAGAGCCGGTACTTGGAAATCTCCTCTTTCGCAAACGCCAGCTCCAGCGCGTTGGAATCGAACCGCTTTCCTTCCGTGCGCGGGTCGTTCTGGGAGAACTGCGTAGGACGCGAGTGGAGCGTGAAGGTCTTCCCTGCCGCAAACTCGTCCTCGATACCGGGCATGTCGCAACAGATGAGGGGGATCGCCTGTTTGGAGTCCTTGAAATTGAGCAGCCGGTTTCGACGCGAGAGATCCAGCAGCTTAGACCGCCATTTGCGGACACGCGGCGGCAACTGCTCCTCTTCCGGTTTCGCGGGTTCTTCAGAAGCGGAGTCATCGGAATCCATCTTCGGCAACGGCTCGTCGTCGGTGTCGAGGCGTTTCGCCGTGCCGCCGGGCGTGACGGCATCCGAATCCTGACGCTCCGATGAAAGCGGACGGATTCCGAATTTGCGGCACTGCTCCACGTCCAGCGCGTATTCGAACTTCTCGTCCTCCTGCAACTTCGTCTGCGCGGTCTCCAGCGCGGAGGAGAACCTGCCGCCGTTGACGACGGCGAGTGTCGTCTCGATGGCGCAGATTTCGTTCAGGTCGATCCGCTTGCGGATCGCCTGGACGTCCTCCGTCCGGGTGTCCGGGAACTGCGCGTCCAGCAGGTGGCAACCGACGAAGGCGTGTCCCTTGACGAGGAAGACGATCGGATGGAATCCGCACGCCTCCATCAGCGAGGCGAAGAGGAGCGTACTGTCCAGACAGGTCGCGAATTTCTTCTCCGTGATTTCCTTCGCGGTACGGATCCGCTGGCCCGACTCCCCGAAACTGGGAGGCGGTTCCATGTAGTGAATCCCCTGTTCCAGCACGGTGTCGTAGAGGCATTTCAGAACCTGCATCACCGCGTCGCGGCTTCCGCTCTGATACCCGCTGAGCTTGGCTTCAGGATAACGATCCTGCAACAGCTCCTGAATACGCTGGAGCAAAGGCTTGAGAGCGGAATCGTTCGGCATCACGAACGCGGCGAGCAGTTCGGGCATGAACTCCGAACCGAACCAGTCGTCGTGCGGACAAATCTCGACGGGAACGGACTTCTTCTCGGAGACCGTTTCCTCCGTTCCGTCATCCTGCATCCATACCCCCGAAACCTCAATCGTGATGCTGCCGCGAATGCGCTCGGCGATCTTGGACAAGTAACTGTACTGATAGACCAATTGCAGGGACGAGAAATCGACCGGCACGGAGGGCGGCAGCGAGTCGGCGGGCAGCTCGGCGGGCGGGAAAAACTCGGGATCCGACGTGACGCGGCAGACGACCTTCCGGAGCGGACGTTCCCCGCTCCAAGTCACGCGCAGACTGCGGATCAGCTGAATCGCATTCTGCTGTAACACCAGCCCCGCTTTGCCCAACAGCGTCTCTTCAATTTCCAGTTGCCTCTTCCCCGCATTCGTTTCCATACAGTTTCTCCTTGTACCGTCCAGTATAGCAAGAAGTGCCGCGCCTGTGAAGCGGGAAGCGAGGCCTGCTTGAGAACCTATGCGACTCGGCGGAGATACAGCGCGCGATCGGCGCGTTTATCGGCGCGTTCACAAGGACGCGGGAGGAGATGGAACGGGCGGTACTGTACGCCGTGGCGGAGCGCCTGCGCGCCGAGAGGGACGCCCGTCAGGCAAGCAGCCACGAAAGCAGCTCCACGAGCAGCCACGAGATCGCGGCGAACGTGAGCGCCCCGAGCACCCACGGCCAGTCCGGCGGCGTCCCGCCGTCCGGCCCCGCACTGTCGAACTCTTCCCAAAATCCAGCCATAGCGATCCCATTATGCCAAACAAAGGGGGGGGTGTCAAGTGAGTAGGGAGCTCAAGTTCAGGATCGTCACCGAGGCGGAGATGACGGCGATAGCGCGGGCGAACGCGCAGCTGTCGAAGTTCGCCACGACCGTCGGCGTAGATTTCAACAGGCTGTCCCAGATCGTCAGGTCGTCCGGCGGCGACTGCGACAAGGTGTGCCAGGAGATTGACGGGATGGCACCATTGCCTTTTTGACTGCCGCGCTAATCGTAGAGGGATGCAATCTTGCAAATGGCGAAAACAACACAAAAAACCAAGAGCGCGACGCCCGGCCAGAAACACCAGTCGGGCGCCGGCCCCCTCGCCGGGTTTATTTCCTCGAACATTTTCCAGAATCCGCCCATTACGACCGCAAGTGTAGCGCGTTCCGCGGGAGGTGTCAATGCCGAAAAATGAAATCAGAATCTCGCTCGCGTCGTCGTTCGACAAGACCGGTGTGTCATACGCCTCGCGAGAACTCGCGAAACTCCGCCGGGAACTGATCGAGAACAACAAGGATATGGCCCGGGTAAACTCCGAACTCGCGTGCCAAGCGATGTCTATGGCGAAATTCTTCGAGGTGGACTACGTAGCCGAGGTGGACAAGGCATACCGGACGTCCGGCGGTCTCGATCCCTGTGGCAGTCGAGGCGACCGCGCAGGCATGGGCTTCACGCAGATCAACGCCACCTACTCCGTGGAGACGGCCGTCGAGACGGTGGCGGGAACGCCCGACGCAGCGGCGAACGAATTCACCCAAATGGTGAAAGTCCGCAAAATTTCAACGCGCCATGATTCACCACGGAATACACGGAACTTACGGAATCGACGTTCCAAGAAACTCATAACCTTTCCGTGTATTCCGTGTGTTCCGTGGTTTTTTCAATTGTCTCGTCTATAACTTCCAAAAATCAATGAAGTCATCCGAATGGAATCACTCGCGCATGGCGTGAGCGGGGGGCTTCCTCTGTTATCTTTCCCGAACAACGGTTTTATCTCTCGCAGAGGCGCAGAGACGCGGAGATTTTGTGGGGTTACGACAGTTTTCCGAAGGTTGTTCGATTCACCTATCGTTGTTTAACAAACAGATTTGCTCACGCCTAACGGCCTTCGCCATTTCTGAATCAGTGAGGCGCGTGAACAGCGAACAAATCCGTTCGTTTCCTTCCTCGTGGAGAGTCATGCTGCCGCCATCCCTTTGGTTCAATGTTCGCTGCGCTCACTTTAAAGCGGCTAGCTGGTAACTCCCATTTTCGAGTACTTCTCAGCCTCTCGTCTATAACTTCAACCTCCGGATACAGAGCAAGTTATCGGAAAAGAATCACTCATGCAACGCATGAGCGGGGGGCTAACAGGGAAATGCGAAGCGCCGCACCGCTCTTTACTTGCCGGCGGATTCAGTCACCGTATGGACTGCCGCCTTGAGGAGACTATGTCCCAGTCCGCGTCCGCTCTCCCGCGAATAGACTCCGCCGCAGAGCGAATATCCGAACTCGCAGCAGATGCTGGAATAGCAGTTCGGCAGAGACTCGACCCAGTGACGGGAGGTCAAGAGACCGGACTTGCGGGCTTTCTCGAGTCTTGCCTCTTGCCCCTTCCCTGCCCGTTGGTCGAACTTGCCGTTATAAACCAACAGACCGTCCTTTGTCGCCTCCGCCCAGTTTTTACGGAATGCATCCACATGTTTGTTTTGCTGCTCGTTCGTCGAAGCGAACGTGAACACGCTGTCTTGCTGCGGACTGCGCGTGCTACCCCGCACGAACGGAGAATGAAGGTCGAAGAAGACGATCGTCTTGCCGACCGATTCGCGCACGAGCAGTTCCTTGAAGGCGCGCACGGAAGTGTACCGTCCCTCGATGTAGTCGCGGTTGTGATCGTGCGGATTGCGGTTCTTCCCTTGGTCGCCGTCCTCCACGCCGTCCTTGTCCATGAACGGAATGAACACGCAGTCGGCATTGTCGCGAATCCATCCCCCCTCTTTGGAGTCGGAGAGGATTTCGTCGATGATTCCCTCCATCACGGGATTCGCCGTCACCTCGCACGCATGGTGGCGAGCCGTGAACGCGAAGATCCATTTCGCCTTCCCTTTGCGGCAGGGTATGCGCAGAAGCTCCGTGTCCCGTTTCCCGCTCTGGGATTTGCAGAGGACATCGAACTTCACCCCCTCTTTTCCACGCCACCGCGCCGACGCGGCATCCCACTCCTTCTGTGTGTAGGGAATGGCGACGGCGAAGCGCGTCTCGTTCTCGTCCGCGCCGAAGGTGTAGTCGAAGGCGTTATTCGGCTCATGGCGTTTCCCGTCCGCGTTGAGCCAGCGCCACGTCGTGCCGCCGTCGCGGCTGATCGCGGGACCGAGCGAGGTGAGATAGGGGTAGTGGTTTTTCGGAAACTGGAAATGGAGCGTCTTCCCAGCTGCGCCTGACAAGGTAAAGTTCCAGTGGAACCACTTTCCCTGCGTGTCGCGGAGATCGGGAGCGACAGAAACGACACCGCCCGCCTCATCGATTTTTACGACCTTCACGTTCCCGCCGGGATAATCGCACCGGATTTTGATTTCCCCGAACGCAACGGCGGACACGGCCACCGCGCACAACACCATTCCCAACCTAACCCTGTTCATTTATCTTCCCCTTGAAGCCGATTATCAAAACTTGCCGAGGACACCCTATCCCCGAAACGCGAAAAAGTGTACAACACATCCCTAGGGTAGTCAAGCGAGTACGTGGGATGCCGCCAGCTGAAAGGCTAAGAGACGAGTGGTAAAAAAGCCTTGCCGACATATTCAAATTCCTCTGTTGGACAATTTATGAACCACGGAATACACGGAAAAATCATAAGTATCGATTCCGTCTCTTTATTTGGTATCACATTTTGCAAAGTGTGATACCTGTCAACTGGGGAATACAGGAACAACAGCCACCGCCTCATCTATCCGTTCCGTGGTTCACATTCAGGAAGAATATCGGCACTCCGGAATAAGACGGACTTTCACCATTTGGGTGAACAGCCTTTCTGTCGCAACAGGATATGTTTGGGGTTGAAAAACCTCTGTTTTTGACACTTTCTCTGCGTACTTTGCGTCTCTGCGTGAGAACCCAAACGAGGAATCCAGGTTGGATGGTGGAAGGATGGGAACTTACCCTCATGTACATTCCCGCGTGAGCGCGGGCGACGGGCTAACCGGCTTTACACGCAGGGTGGCGTCAGCCGCCCTGCGGGAAGATGAGCAATGATAGAGCGGGCGGAGAGGGCAGATTGGCCTTCGGTCAGGGCGGCGAGATCGCCCGCCTTACCGTGCGACCAGACACCGATGCAGGCGGCGGCGAAGGCGGGGATTCCCTGCGCCCACCAGCCACCGATCAAGCCCGCCAGCACATCGCCGGATCCGGCGGAGGCCATGCCGGGATTGCCGGTGCGGTTGAGCCACGGTTTCCCGTCCGGCTCGCAGACAAGCGTACCGGCACCCTTAAGCACGGCGACGGCCCGGTAGCGGCTGGCGAGCGCGGCAACGGCGGCAGGCCTATCCTTCTGCACATCGGCCACGCTCACGCCCAGCAAACGAGCCGCCTCGCCTGGATGGGGTGTGAGAATCCATTCGGTTTCCTCCGCCGGTCTGGCGTTCGGCGTCTGCGCAAGCAGGTTCAGTCCGTCCGCGTCGATCACGAGTCGTCTGGCGCGAACGGAAAACCGTTCTTCCGCAGAGGGCGCACCGCGTCCGGGACCGAAGACAACCGCGTCGTATCCGTCCAGCGCGGCGGTGTACTCGCGGAGAATCGCCTCGGGCAAATGGACGGCGGCAGCTGTCCGACTCTCTTCCGGCACCTGCAGGCAGATGAGACCGACGCCGCTGGCGCGTGCGCCCAAGCCCGCAAGAACGGGCGCGTGGGGATACGGGCGGCTTCCGCCCACGATACAGAGTTTCCCGAACGTTCCCTTGTTCGCGTCCCAAGGACGAGGCGGCAACCAACGGCGCAGTTCTGGTTCCGCGATCAACTGCTGGACACCGGCGACCTCCGCCAAGGTGTCGGCGTCGGCAATGGAATCGGGCATACCGATGTCGGCGACGGAGAGCGATCCGATGCGTTCCGCGCAGGGGGCGAACGCGAACGCGGCCTTGGGACGCGCAAAGGTGACGGTGCAGTCGGCAGTCACACAATCGCCCGCAATCTCCCCCGTGTCACCGTTCATGCCGGAAGGGATGTCGGCGGCAACCACGCAAGCGCAACGCCGCATCTCGTTGATCCAGCGAATCGCGCGCGCGGCGGTACCGCGAGGAGCGCCGCGACAACCCGTACCCAGCACACCATCCACGACCACGCCGTCGCGGAGCAGGAATCCGGTGCGCAGTTCCGGCGCGTCCCAATCCGACTCCGCGGGACAGGCGAGGCAGGGGACACCGGTGCGCTCCAGAATCCGGAAGGCAGAGAGGGCATCGCCCTTCAGGATGTCGGGGGAACACGTCAGAAGCACCTGCACGGAAAAGCCGTCGCGGTGCAGACCGGTTGCCGCCACGAAGATGTCGCCGCCGTTGTTCCCGTGACCGGCGACCAAGACGACGCGGCGCGTGCCGCGCAGACGAGAGACACGCGCGACGACACGCGCGAGTTCATTCCCGGCGCGAAGCATCAGGGAAAGCCCGCCGCATTCGGGAAGGCGCATGGCGGCGGCATCCGCCGCCCGCATTTGCTGGACAGAGACGAAACGCATAGAAGTCCCCTACCGTTTCAACGGCACCAGAGCCGGTTGCCAAGAGGAGAAAAAGTACAGCGAATAACTCCGGAAGAAAAGCGTCATCGGCAAGAGAAAGAGATCGCCCACGAACGGGATCATAAAGAGATACAAACCGCCGAACGGCATCAAGACCAGAAAGATGAGGAAGTAGAAAGCGCCCCAGATGAAGCAGAGCGCAAACTGTAGGAGATAAAACCCGAACACGCGACCGGGGAAAAGGCAGAAGAAAGTCCAGACGATACGCCATGCCTGAAGCGCGGAAAGCTCAGGATGCCAATAGAGCAAGGGCACCACGAATTCCGTCGCCATTCCCTGAAGGGAGAAACAGATGACGGAAATGAGCGCGATTCCGAGCATACCATACAGGAACTGCGGGTTGAGCCAAGGTAACTTATCGGACGAAAACCCGCTGGTGACGTAAGGGACGAGGACATTACGGTACAAAGAGCCGAAGATCGGGAGAATACAGAAGAGCGTAATCGTAAACACGACGATCCGCCAGAGGAAAAGCGAGTGTGCCGGATGGCGCGAGAGTTGCCAGCCGACGAAGAGACGATCCTGCGGGGCGTACCACTTGTGGAGAAGCATGAACTCACCCCGGTTGCGAAGCCAGCAGAGCCAGACGAACAGCACGAGGTAAAAGATGATCGCAATGCCCGTCTGGACAAAGGCTCTGACCGTAGAGAACGACTGCGTCAGCTGGGTACAAAATTCTTGGAACGCCTTCAAAGAGAGTGCCGCAAGTTGCTCCATACTCTGCATGGCCGAATTGGGTTGCGACGGGGGCGTGGAGACGCGCACAGGGAGAGGGACGCCGAGAGAGCAAATCCAGGCGCAACACGCGAAAGTGACCCACTGAAGAAAGGAGAACGGACGAAAGAGAAGTTCCTTCATCCGGGAGAAGGCACTTCGGGCGGCGAAGGTCGCAGAAGGAGCATCGCCGTGGGCAAGATCGGGAGGCGGAAAGAGATCGGCGACCAAACCGGCGGCTTTCCACTCCGAACCGAGGTCGGGACACCAGACCAGCGTGTCGCGCCGAATCCTGCCGGATGAGATTTCGGCAAGGATTTCCTCGCGATCCACCGGACCGACCTGATTGTCCCCCTCCGCAAAATACCACACTTTCTCACTCATGACATTCATCCTTGTCTTACCGGTTCAGCCGGGTAAGCGTGTTCAGCCGGGTAAGCTAGGTAAGCCGGTTAAGCGTGTGAAGCCATGCGGACGCGACGGGGCGCGTCCCTCCCGCTACCTAACTAACCACCCAACCACCTAACCACCCTGCCGATAGACAGAAAAAGGCGGGGACAAACGGATCGTCCCCGCCGAAACGTTCGACAGACGTGAACTACTCTTCCACGACCGCGACCTTGATGACCGGCGCGACCTTGGCGTGCAGTTTCACGGTGATCTCGAATTCGCCGACTTCCTTGATCGGCTCGGCGAGGTCAATCTGGCTCTTGTCCAGATCGACGTTCTTCGCTTCCTTGACAGCCGCGAGGATTTCCGCGATACCGACGGAGCCGTAGAGGCGGATGCCGTCCACAGTCTTCGCCTGGATCGTGACAACCGCGTCCTTGAGCTGGGCGGCCTTGGCGTTCGCCTCGGCGAGCTGCAGCTTGGCGAGTTCCTCACGTTCCTTGCGGAGTTTCTCCAAACGACGGAGCGCGTATTTCGTCACGGGGGCGGCGAGATCCTTCGGAAGGAGATAATTGCGGGCGTACCCGTCCTTCACGGTCACGACCTCACCGGCCTTGCCGAGGTGTTCGACGTCAGACAACAACAACAGTTCTGTAGCCATAGTCCCAATTCCTTTCGTTAGGCCATCAGCCCCATGTTCCGTGCGCGGCGGACACCCTTCTTGATCTGGCGCTGCTGGGCAGCGGTCACGCCGGTGATACGGGCAGGAATAATCTTGCCGTATTCGGTCACGAAACGTTTCAGGAAGTCAACGTCGTTGATGTCCACGATCTCCTCGTTGGACATCGGACGCTGACGCTTGTGGGAAGGGATGACATCGCGATCGCGATCACGCCCGTCCCGGTCACTACGAGTATTCGGTTTCTTCTGCATAGGCATAAGACACAATCCTTTCAATGGTTAAAATGGGAGATCTTCTTTCGTCTCTTCCTGCGTGGGAGACGGTGGCAAGGGATTTGCGAAAGCGGGCGGCGGCACCGGGACGGACGAAGCGGCGGCCGGCGTCATCGGGGCGCCCTGCGGGCGCGAACCGATGAACTTGACCGTGTCGGCGCGGACGCGCAGCTTAGAGCGCTTCTCGCCGGTCTTGGTCGTCCACTCGTGCTGTTCCAGCTTTCCCTCGACCAACACAGGGCTGCCTTTCGAAAGATACTGGGCGCAGAGGTCGGCCAGATGGCCAGTCTCCCCGCGGTTCCAGATATCCACGTCAACAAAGCAAACGCGTTCCTGCTGCTGGCCGTCTTTCGTCTTCCAGACCTCAGAAACAGCGACCGTGACGGAAGCGACCTTCGATCCGGACGGCGCGGTGCGCAGTTCGGGATCCCGGGTCAGGTTCCCCATGATGATCACTTTGTTGAAGCAAGACATAAAATCCCCCGTCCGGTACTAGACGTTCTCTTCTGTTGCGGCAGGCTCGTCCTGCACGGCAGAAGCGGCGGCGGCCTGGGCGGCGTTCTCGGCCTCGGCGGCAGCCTTGGCCTCCTCACGCGCCTTGCGGGCTTTCGCCTGCGATTCCAAGATCGCCTCGCGCTTTTCGTCCACGGCGAGAATCTGGACGCGGAAGACGTCGCCCGTCAGGTGGTAACGCGCGATCAGCGCCTTCACCTTGTCCGGCTCGAGTTCGAAACGAACCCTCACGTAAACCCCGCTGTCCTTCTTCTTCATCCGGTGCGCGAACGTCTTGCGTCCGAGCACGGTCGAATCGATCACGGTGCCGTTCAGGCGCGTGATCTCGGCGGTCGCTTTCTCAATCTGTTTTTCCAAGGCTTCATCTTTCACCGATCCGACGAAGATGTACAAGCCATCGTATTTGTTCATGGTAACAATCCTTCGTTCCAAACCGTTCACACCGCCGCGGGGGCGGCAGCCGGGGGTTCCAGACTCCAGCTGTTGAAACGGTTCATTGTTTCGTTCAATCCATTTTCCGTCCAGCAGAGCGCCGCGTCCGCGGCGGCCTTGACCACGGTGCCGACCTGCGCCAGCCTCTCCGCGTCGTAGCGTCCCAACACATGGCCGATGAGCGAGCCTTCCCCCGTGCGCCCCATGCCGACGCGGACGCGCGCGAAGCGGTCCGTTCCGAGCTGCGCGATCACGGAGTCCAACCCGTGGTGCCCGCCGCTGGTGCCTCCGCCCCGGACGCGGAGCTTGCCGAAGGGCAAGTCGCAGTCGTCCTCGACGGTGATCAGGTCCGCGGGGGTTCCCTGGTAATAGTGGAGCAGAGGGGCGATGGCGTTCCCGCTCAGGTTCATGTACGTCAGCGGCTTCACCAGCCACACCGTCTCCCCGTTCACCTCGGCCTTGGCCGTCAGGGCGTGAAACTTGGAACTGTTCCTCCAGTCGGCGGAGAGACGGGAGGACAGCTCATCCACGACATCGAACCCGATGTTGTGGGGCGTGTTCTCGTACTCCCTGCCTGGATTTCCCAGTCCCGCGATCAATTTCACGTGTCGCCCTGCCTTTCCGGAAGCGTTACTTCTTCGCGGCCTTGTCCTTGTCGCCCTCGGCTTCGGCCTCCTCCTTCTTGCCCTTGGAGATCACTTCGGGCTGCAGGGGCTTGCCATCCTCGCCGACCGCGGCAGCGGCGGCTTCCGTCTCAGCGGTTTCCGCAGCCGTGACAAGCGCAATCACGTTGCCCTTGCCGGTCACGATCGTGTACTTGTCGCCCAACTGGAGATCCTTGACGAACAGGGATTCATCGACCTTGAGCGCGGAGACGTCCACGGTGAAGCTCTCGACCACGTCGATCGGGCTGCATTCGACCTCGATGCTATGCAGCATTTGCTGCAGGATGCCGCCTTCGAGGCGGACGCCCTCCGGCTCGCCGCTGACGAACAGCGGGATACGGATGCGGATCTTGCGGTTCAAATCAATCTCGCCGAAGTCTGCGTTAATCGGCAGCCCGGTGAGGGGGTGATACTGGATTTCACGCAGCATCGCGTGAATTTCCTTTCCGGAGACGTCGAGCTTCAGCAGCTGCTGTTGCTCGCCGCGACTGCGAAGCAACGCCATGAACTCGCGGGCGTTGATCTTCAGCAGCAGGGATTTGCTGTGATCGATACGGGTCACCGCGCCCGGGACGAACCCCGCGCGGCGCAGCCGACGGGACGCGGCGGAACCCTGTTCCTCGCGCTCTTCGGCTTTCAGAATCGTTAACTCTTCTGCCATTTTGTTGTTTTCCTTTTTGCCATCCGCTTGTCCACCGGGATGTCGAGATCGCTCTCTCACCCAGCCTCTCAGCGGCGGCCGTTTGGTTAGTCCGCTGGCACACGCCCCGATGTCACCCGGTTAGTGCCGGAAGAGTGTGCTGACGGATCGGTTCTCGTGGATTCGCCGGATTGCCTCGCCCAGCACGCCGGACACGGAGAGCGTGGTGATCTTGGTGGGGATGTTGCGAGACCGCAGATCCGACCGCAGCGGAATCGTATCCGTCACGATCAGCTCCGTCAACCCGGTCTCCCCCTCCAGACGTTCCACGCCCTTGTCCGTCAGCGGGATGTGCGTGACTGCGGCGCGTATGGAAACGGCGCCCCTGTCCCGCAGCATCTTCGCCGCCGCGCAGAGCGTTCCGCAGGTCGCGGTCATGTCATCGATCATGATGACATCGCAACCCGACACATCACCGACCACGGTGAATGCATCCACATCCGCGTCTCCCAACCGCTGTTTCGCCACAATCGCCAGGTCCGTTCCCAGCATTTGTGAGTAGGCATAAGCCGTCTTCGCCCCTCCGGTATCGGGCGATACGACGATCGGCTTGTGCAGCTGTAGCTCTCGCAGGTACTTCACCAATACCGGCGTGGCGTGCAGGTGGTCAACGGGAATATCGAAAAATCCTTGGATTTGCGCCGCGTGCAGATCCATCGTGAGGATCCGGTCGGCGCCGGCGGTCACCAGCAGGTTGGCGACGAGTTTCGCCGTCAGCGGGACGCGCGGCTGGTCTTTGCGGTCCTGGCGGGCGTAGCCGTAATACGGCAGGACGGCGGTGATGCGGGCCGCCGACGCGCGTTTCGCCGCATCGATCATGATCAGCAGTTCCATCAGCTTGTCGTTGGGCGCGACGCAGATCGGCTGCACGATGAACACGTCCTTGCCGCGCACCGTCTCCTCGATCTTGACATGGATCTCACCGTCGAGGAACTGATGAATGGTGATGCTCCCCAACTGCCCTCCGAGATACTGCATGATTTTATCGGCCAACGGCGGGTTCGCCGTTCCCGTAAAAACAATCAAGTCATCTGCCATGATTCGCTCCATCGCTCTCCAACAAAAAAGGACGCAGCTGGTTGCCCGAGGTGGACTCGAACCACCTCAAACAGCGTCAAAGGCTGCTGTGCTGCCATTACACCATCGGGCAAGTATGCGCCAAAACATTCCAAATGCCGTCGGCCTCCAACCGCCGGCAAATCTCCTCACCCTGCGCACGATCCCGAACCAGACCGAACACCGAGGCACCGCTCCCGGAGAGCAGCACGCCCAGGCACCCGACCCGGCGAAGCGTCTCCGACAACCTCGCAATCGCCGGATACCCCTCGAACGCAGCCGCCTCCAAATCGTTGTGCAGAAGACTGGCAGCCCGTTTCACATCGCTTGCACGGATAGAGAAAGCCATATTTTGCACCATTTTAGGGGGAGTAGTCAAGCCCGATTTCCATCTGCTGAAAATTTCCGCCGTGGAACAATGGATGCCGGGATTGGCGATCACCAGGTCGAAGCCGCGCACCGGCCCGTCAAGCGCCAACCGATGCACCCGTTCTCCGCGCCCTTCCATCAGTACCGTCCCGCCCAGCACCAGCGCGGGAATGTCGCTGCCCAGCTCCGCGCCGAGTGCGGCCAGTTCCTCGTCTGGCCTCCGCAGTCCCCACAACTCGTTGAGTCCCCGGATCACACCCGCCGCGTCGCTGCTGCCGCCGCCCATGCCGCCGCCCACGGGGATGCGCTTGCGGATGTGGATGCGTACGCCGGCGCGGACACCGTACCGATCCTTCATCAGCCGCGCCGCGCGCATGGCGAGATTCTTTTCAACGGGTCCGATCTGCACCGCGCTGATCCCGCGATCCGTCGTGAGCGTGAGGGAAAAGACGGCTGGCGTGCGCGTGAGGGTGATCGTGTCGCTGAGGCTGACCGGCATCACGATGCTGCGCAGGTCGTGGTATCCGTCCGGCCGTATCCCCAAGATCTCCAGCGTCAGGTTGACTTTGGCGTGCGCCTCGATCGTTATTTCGTCTCTCACATTCATGTTTCGTTGACAGGTGCCAGCTGAAACGTCACTCCGACCTCTAAGTTCCGAGTTCTCAGCGAGTGGTTGGGCAATCGATTGCCGTCGATCGCCTTCGATGATTCACGACTGCCTACTCCCCACTGCCTCAACTTGCCCTCATTTCCATTCCCACACGGACGCGACGGGGCGCGTCCCTCCCGCTACCAAACCACTAACTACCTAACCACTAACTACCTAACCACCTAACCACCCAACCACCTAACCACCCAACCACCTAACTCGTAACCGCTAACCCCCATTCCGTGAGTTTCCCGGCGATGAACTCGATCGACCGTTCCTGCATGGTTTTCGCCCCCAGTTCGGGCGGAAGCACGGGGCCGCACGCGAAGCGGATCGGCTTGCTGGGATCGACCGCGCCGAAGTCCTCAAACATTCCCGGTTTCCCCTTGGCGAGGAAATCCGTCTGGCAGGCGATGGGAATCACCGGCACCTTCGCCTTCTCCGCGAGCTTCACGCCGAGGCTGCTGAAATGGTGGCGGTCAAAAACCGCCGACCTCGTCCCCTGCGGGAAAATCACGATGGAGTAGTCCCGGCTGATCCGGTCGCACCCCTCGCGGAAGACGGTTTTCAAATCCTCACGAGGATTCGTGCGGGTCACGGCGATATCCCCCACCGTCCGCATGGCGCTCCCGATAAAGGGAATCTGGTCGATCGACTTTTTCAGGATGATCGAGATTTTTCCGAACGGGATCAGCATGGGCGGCAACGCCATCGTCTCCAGCGTGCTCATGTGGTTGCACAGGTACACGACTGGCCCGGAATAGGCGTTGCGGTTCTGGAACCCGGTGACGATCACCTCGCTTCCCATCTGCTCCGGAAAGAGCAGCGAATGCCAGGTCGTGTTCGCCCAGTAGTCGTGGTCGAACCGGCGCAGGACATTGCGGAACGAACAGCTGCCAAGCATGTACATATTGCACAGGAAGTAGCGGAAGCTGATCCACGCGCTCTGCTTCCTCGGCGGCATACGCCGGTTCTCCGGCGCGGTCCGGTATTCCCCCTTCTCGCGCAACTGCCGGACAAATTCGCTGTATGGTGTCTTTTTCATGGTCGAGGTACGGAATTAAAACTCTCGCTGGTCATCGGGGATCCCGAGCAACCGGTTTACCGCCCGGTCGATTTTCTCTGGATCGGTCTCGTCCGTACCGAGATGCCGCAACTTGAGAGCCGTGACCCCAAAAATCCGAATGTGTTTCCACCCCAGTTGCCCCGGAAACAGATCGTCTTGAACCCGGCTGCGTTTGGTTCGGGTCGTTTGTTTTTTCGCCTTTCCTGAAACGCTGCTCTTTCTCGGCATTTTCGTCTCTCCTCTTCTCCGCTTCCACCGCTTCTCAGCTTCCCCGACTCTCAGCTTCTCAGCTGGCGCGCAACGCCCCGCCTATTCCGCCAACGCCTGCAGGATGAGGGTCGCCCAGGTCATGGAGCGGACGAACTGGTCGAGGCTGAAGGATTCGTTCGGGCTGTGGATCTTGTCCTTCTCCGACCCGAACCCCACGAGCAGCGGCGCTCCGCCGGAACGGTGCCGCAGTTCGCTGACGATGGGAATGGAGGCACCTTCCCAAACGAAGACTGTTCCCTTGCTGTCGATCTTCTCCAGCTCTTCTTTCGCGATCCAGAAGAGCGGGCTGTCCAACGGCAGACGGAAACCCGACGCGCCAAGATGCACCTCGGTAATTTCAACGGTCATTCCCGCAGGACAGTGCTTCTCCACATGCGCCTTCACCGCGTCGAAGACGTGCTGCGGCGACTGGTCCGGCACGAGCCGTGCGGAAATCTTGGCGAAGGCGCGGGAGGGAATGATCGTTTTCGATCCCTCGCCCCCATAACCGGAATGGATGCCGTTCACCTCAATCGTCGCGCGGAAACACTTGCGATCGACGGGCAGGAGCGCGCGTTCCCCGCCAACCGGCGGCACGCCCGTCTCCTTCTCGTACTCCTCGTCCGTGATCTCCCCGCGTTTCGCCTCCTCGATCTCCCGTTCGGTAGGCGGGTACACACAGTCGTTGAACCCTGCGACAGCAATGGAACCGTCCGGATTGTGGAGCGACGCGACGAGTTCCGCGATGCCTTGCGCGGGATTGGGCGCGATGCCGCCGTGCGCCCCGGAGTGCAGGTCGTAGTCCGCACCCTTCAGCTCAATCGTGTAATGCTGGACGCCGCGCAGCCCCGCGACGATGGCCGGCTGACCGTTCGGCGCCGCCGCCGTGTCGCAGACCAGCAACACATCCGCATGAAGACGCGGCGTGAGTTCGGGCAACAGGTTGAACAACCCCATGCTGCCGTTTTCCTCCTCGCCCTCCAGCACCAGCTTGAAGTGCGGTAACTCCGCGCCCGATTCAACCAGCGCCTTCAGTCCGCAGAGGAAGGAGAAGAACTGCCCCTTGTCGTCCTGCGCCCCGCGCGCATACACTCGCCCGTCCTCTTTCAAAGTCGGCTCGAACGGCGGCGTCTCCCACAGTTCCAGCGGATCCGGCGGCTGCACATCGTAGTGGCCGTAGAACAGGACGGTCTTGGGCGAGCAGCCCGGACGCGGCGTCGCCTTCCGTTCCGCGAAAACGACCGGCACCGGCGGCACCGTGGATGGCGTGATGATCTCGACCTCGAACCCCAACGGCTTCAGGAACTGCTTGAGCCAGGCCGCCGCACGCGCGCAATCGCCCAGATGAATCGGCTGCGCCCCGACCGTGGGAATGCGAACGAGTTCGTAGTACGATTGCAGAATCGCGTCCCGGTTCTTTTCGAAATAGCTCTTCGCGAAAGTTGCGTCAATCATAATGAGGTCCTTTGGTGATAGTGGGTGGCTTGTAGCTAGTAACTTTTAAGGTCGGGTGGTTTCTAGGATTCTAGATATCTAGGCTTCTAGGTTCCCTCCTCGATCTCTTCTCAGCCTCTCTGCTTCTCAGCCTCTCTGCTGGCGCGTAGCGCCCTCCCCTACTTATCCACGAACTCCAGTTCGCAGGTGTCCAAATTGATGCGGCGGTAATAGCAGTTGCGAGGCTCGCCCTTTTCGTTCTTGGTGTGGCAGATGCCGCCACGGCAGGGACGCACGATGTAAAGCAACGAGTTCTGCTCGCAGTTGACATACGCTTCCAGGAGATCGAAGGTCTCGCCGCTCGTCTCGCCCTTGAACCAGTGCTGGTTGCGCGAGGTGCTCCACAGGATGAGTTTCCGTTTCTCGAACGATTCCTTCATCGCCTGCTCGTTGGTGTACGCGACCAGGATCACCTCCTTGGTGTCGGCGTTCTGAACGGCGACGGGAATCACATCCTTGCATTTTTCCGCAATCTTCGCGATCTTGCTGAAGTCCAGCATCAACTTGGTTGTCTCTTCGATGATACCCATTTCTCTTACCTCCGGGACACGCGGCTCTGCCGCGCACATTCAGTAGTTCAGCTGGCTACCGCCGATGGTTTCGCGCAGGATCGAATCGCCCGGCACCACGTCCGCGGCCAGCGTGGAAAAGTTGTGTAGCATTCCCGACAGCCGACGCGCCACCAGGTATTCCCTGTGCCAGGGTTTGATCTGGTTCAACAGAATCGACGCCATCGGCTTCAGCACCGCCAGCTCGTAGTCCAGCGCCGAGTTGAACACCGCGTCAGCGAGATGCTGGAACGGGTAGATCCAGCGGCGTTCCCCGCGTCCGACAGATGGCCACATCCGCAACGTATCAACGGGGTCACGCTTACGGAAATGGAAGTCGCGCACCAGACGGCGCACCAGACGGGTGTCGGTCGTAGAGATCCGGTTACTGCAATCAAGCCCCAACTGCGTCAGCGTATTGAGGTAGATCAGGAATTTCTCTTCCGGCAAGATGTCCGGCGTCAAGTCGGGATTGAGACTGTGGATGCCCTCCATCACGATGATTCCGTTCCCATCCATCTTGGTCTCGAACGGCTGGTCGTATCCGTCATGCCGGGCGAAATCGAAACTGCGCATCCGTACCGGTTCCCTCTGCATCAGGCGGCGCATGTCGCTGTTCAGGCGGGGACGATCCACCGCGTCCAGATGTTCGTAGTCGAGGTTGCCATCCTTGTCGCGGGGATTCCGCGCGTCTCCCACAAAGTAGTTGTCCGTCGAAATCAACAACGGTCTCAACCCGTTCACACGCAGGTGAGTGCAGAGGCGCGTGGCGAATGTCGTCTTGCCGGCGGAGGACGGTCCCGCCACCAGCACCAGTTTCACCTTCGGACGCGAGGCGATCTGGTTGGCGATCTCCCCCAACCGCTTGTCGTGCAACGCTTCGACCGTCCGCACGAAATCATCAGCCTGATGAGAGGTAATCGCCCGGTTCAAGTCCCCTACCGTGGAGATGCCAATCGCCCGACCCCACACAATGTGCTTCCGGTACACCTGGAAGACACCCTTCGACGAGGGAAGCGGCGGAAGCGTGTCAGGATGGGCAGATTCCGGTACGCGCAGCAGGAAGCCGTCCTCGAACGGCGTCAGGTCGAACTTGTGGATCAGCCCGAGTCGCGGCAGCAGGGGCTGCTGGGAAATCTCGGAGAAGCCGCCGCACTGCGAGAGCAGGACGAACGGCGGGTTGCGATGCTCCAACAGATTGAGCTTGTCTTGCTGTCCCGTCTTCTTGAAAAGGCTCACCGCAGACTCGTAGGAAACCGTCTCCATCGTGATCGGCAGATCCTGCCGGATCAGATCATCCATCGATTTCTTAAGCTTCGCGATCACTTCCGGGTTGTCTGGCAGATCCCCCTCCGGCTCTTCCAGCGTGCAGTAAAACCCAGAACCGAGAGAATTGCGCACGCGACAGTCAATCGCCGGATTCAGTTCGTGGCAGACCTTGGCGAGCAGGAAACAAAGCGTGTTGCGGTAAATCGACCAGCCGTAGGCATCCGAGAAGGTCAACGGCTCGACCTTCGCATCCACATGGAGCGGTGTCACCAGCGACACCACCATGTTGTTGACAATCGCCCCCAGAACACGCTGTCCGTTGGAACAAACAGAGGGCAAGACCTGACTCACCAAAGTTCCCTTGGCGACGATCAACGGATCTTTCCCTTGAACGGTGACCGATACCGTGTTCATAACAGGAACGGATGCCGCGTTACTTCTTCGGGGCGGGCGCGGGTGCCGTCGGGGCGGGCGTAGCAGGAGCCGGAGTAGGCGCGGGCTTCGCCGCCGCAGCGGCCGGCGCGGGTGCCGGTGCTGGTTTCTCAACCGCGGGCGCCGGTGCGGGCGCGGGTTTCGCCGGAGCTGGTGCCGCTGTCGGGGCAGGGGCTACCGGTACAGGGGCAGCCGGGGCCTTCGTCGCATCCGCCGCAGGGGCGGGCGCGACCGGTGCCGGAGCTTCCGCAGCTGGAGCGACAGGAGCCGGAGCTTGAGTCGGCATATCGCTGGCGGGAACCGCAGCGGGGGCCTTCGTCGCGGCGGCAGCTTCCGCAGCAGCCTGCTCCGCAGCCGTCGTGCTGATGCTCTTCGTGCGCACACCGGACAGGCGGGAAAGCACCAGCGTATTCAACAGAAAGATGATGCCGAGCACAACCGTAGTTCTTGTCAGTACGTTCCCCATCTGCGCGCCAAACACGGACTCGCCCAGACCGCCGCCCATCGCTGGATTCAATCCGCCGTCCCTCGGCTTCTGCAACATGACCACGCCGCCCAACAGAAAAGCGACGAGAACTTCCAACACCTTCAAAATTCCAATCAGAATGCCCATGAAAAACTCCTCGTTAACACATTCGTGCAAAAACGGGCAACATTAAACCAAATTCCGACCGCACCTGCCAAGCAAAAAAATCATCAAAGTTACGGCGAGACGCTGGGCACGACCTTGCCTAGAAGTTGGCAGGTTCACCCGACGACCGCGTTTGCACGGGAATGTGTATGAGAAAGTAAGCCTAAATTCCTCTCTTACCTTTCCCGAAGAGACTCGGAGATTCTGTAGGTTTGCGACGGTTTACCGAGCAAAGCGATTTGATAGGAAGACATTCGCGCTTGCGGACGGAACAAAGCTTGTCTCCCGAATGCCGGTTTCGAGCCGTTTCGTATCCTAGCGGGAAGGCCTCGCTCCGTCGCGGCTGGATTTCGCCTCGACCGATTCTCACCCGTTTGGTGAAGGGGCGTACACTTCCTTTCGGTTCGTTCATATCGCTTGTCTATCCCCTCAAAAGGGATTCTCTTGCGCACTCTGCGCCCTAAGCGGCTCTGCGTAAAAACCAAGCGCGGAATCTAGGATCAATGCCTATCGATTAGATTCCCAAAAGTTCACCCCGACAAAAGTTCACTTTGCGCTTGACATTTTGCGGTTTTTATGAAATTCTACGCGCCTTTTTGTTACCAAAAAGAGGTAACGAATTATGTTTGTTCTAACATGACCGGATTCATTTTCCCGCGTAAGGAAAATATCTAGATCAAAATCAAGGAGAAATAAAATGTACACATTAGATGGAAGATTCGCGTCGGCGTTGTTGACGATCGACAACCTAGATTCCGGGGCGATTTCGCAGTTGTACGGACTGCTGAACGCCCGTTCCTCGGAAGGATCGCACATCGCGATCATGCCAGACGGCCACGAGGGTGGCGCGTGCCTCGTCGGATTCACGCAAAAGTTTGCCGACGGTGCGGAAACGCGCATCGTGCCGAATTTCGTGGGCGGCGACATCGCCTGCGGAATCTTCGCGTGGCCGATCGGAACGGAAGCTCCGGATTTCAACCGTCTCGACTCCTTTTTGCGCGCCAAGTATCTGCACCGGGCGACGCGGGAGGATTCCGTCAGCGCGTTTGTCAACAACAGCGACAAGGCGTATTTCGAAGATGCCGACGCGCAGTTGGCGAAGATGGAACGAGTCGTATTCGGGAGTGATCCCGACCATATCCCGGCGATCCAGCAGTTGGGTACGCTGGGTGGCGGAAACCATTTCATCAGTCTGGAACGCTCCGAAAAGACGGGGGTGATTTACCTCATCATCCATACGGGATCCAGGCTCTTCGGAAAGTCGGTCTGCAAGCTCTTCCAGAAGATGGCCGCGAACGCGCACGCGACAGGGTGCCCGCACGGGCTGGAATATCTGTCGCCCGCGGACGACGGATATGCGTCGTATCTCGATTTCATGGATATTGGCATCGAGTTCGCGAAACGCAACAAGGAGATTATCGCAGCGGAAATCCTGGACCATCTCAGGCTCGAAGCGCATGACGGCGCGGTGAAGACGAACCACAACTATTTCGATCGCAAGACCTGTACGATCCGAAAAGGCGCGGTATCGGCGCAGGCGGGTGAAACATACCTCTGCCCGATCAACATGCGGGACGGCACGTTCATCTGCGTCGGCAAGGGTAATCCTGACTGGAACTGCTCCGCGCCGCACGGTGCGGGACGGTTGATGTCACGCGGCGACGCGAAGGCCGTGCTGGATATCGCCGAGGTGAGGCGCAACCTCGGTGACCTTTTCACCACGACCATCGAATCGTCGCTGGATGAAGCCCCCGAAGCCTACAAGAGCTTCGACTTCATCCGGGAGCATATCACGCCCACGGGCGAGATTGTCGATCACTTGAAGCCCATCTACAACTTCAAGGGATAGGCGGGCGTTTGGCCGAAATTCTCTTTGGGCCAGACACGGAATGATGAGGGGAGCCGGTGGCTGGTGGTTGGTAGCCAGCCGCCAGCCCTTCGCGTAGGTTGAGGCCTTAGGGAGTCGTGAATAATCGATAGCTATCGAATGCGATCGACTGCAATCGATTGCAATCGATTGTCCAACCACCCAACTACCTAACTACCCAACCACCGAACCTTGAACTATAGGTACGGCAGACCGATGCTACGCCTTTGCCGCCGCCACCTGGTCGATTGCCTGGAGGAGTTTCTTCTCGCTGTTTTTGGACGTGAAGAACCAGGGGGCCATGAGGAAGCCCTTCAGCAAGTTCGGGGAAAGGTTCTTCGTGCAAAACTCCACGGTTCCCCCGAAGTTGGTGTCGCAACTCCAGTTCGAGCCGCAAGGCACCTGCTCGTACCCTGCCTTGTCCAACGCCTGGTAGGCCTTCACATAATTCACCTTGGAGGCGTCGAACGAGGCGCCATAGTACCAGTTGCTCTGCAGGACGCTCTTGGGCATGCGCTGGAGGAAAAGTTCGGGGTGATGCCAGTAGTAGTCCGACCAAATCCAGGCGCGTGAACCCAAGTCTTCAACCTTCTGCACGAAGTACAGGAAGTCACGCCACCAGAGGTCTCCCTGACGGACCACACAGTAGGCATACTTGCTTTGGTGCCCCGCCGTCTCCTCGTCATATCCCAGGTGGAAGAAGCGCGGCTTGTCGAAGATCTCGTACACCTCCTGGATCACGTCCGTGCAGACGCGGTAGTAGAGCGGCGTGGAAATCTGTCGGGAGTAATCCTTCAACCAGATATCGTGCGCGGTGGAGAAGTTCAGTTTGGGAATCACCTCCAGCCCCATGCCCCGCAGACGGGCCAGTTCTGCCCGGAAGCGGTCGATCGGCCACGACCCCTTGACCGCGAGTTCGGGATGGCTCTTGAGCTGGATCCCCTCGCCGACATCGATCAAAACCATGTTCATCTTGATTGCCGCCATGCGGCTCGTAACGGTCTGCCAAACCTTCTCGTCCATACGGAGGTGGTCAGCCGCGCACACGGTACTCAGTTCCTCGGGAGTCTTGCAGTTGCCCCAGCTGTCCACGGGAATATCCGACCACATGTTCGTCCCGAAGTGGAGCAGCATGCCCCAGATCTTCTGCTGCGCGGCAGGTGCCGCCCCCATGCCGACAGCCGCCATCGCAGCCGTTCCAGTCGCCAAAAACTCGCGTCTTGTCATTGTCTTGTTCCTCCGTTTCTCGTTGGTTGCGATCCCGTCAGTTCAGCCGGATTCTCGGATCGAGACGAGCGTAACACAGGTCTGTCACGAGCTGAACCGCCTGATAGAGCAATGCGCCCAGTACAACCACCGCGCGCACCACGGCCATGTCTGACGAATTGATCGCGTTGATACTGATATTCCCCAGTCCGGGAATACCGAAGAAGCTTTCCAACAGGAGCGAACCCGTAAAAAGGAAGGGGATGGAGAGGCTAATGTAGGTCAGGATCGGCAACAGGCTGTTCCGGAACACATGGACCAGCATGATCCGCCAGCCGGGAAGTCCTTTCGCCTGTGCCGTGCGGACGTAAGGCTTGTACACCTCGTCGAGGATCACCGCGCGGAAGAAACGGACGTCCCGCCCCAGTCCGCTGAAAATTCCGATGCAAACGGGAAGCACGAGGTAGAATGCGGACTCGAACCCCCAGATCGGGAAGAGATGGAGCCGGTACGCCAGCAGGAACTGCCCGGACAAAACCCAGATGACGTAATTCACGCTCATCAGGATGGTGGAGAAAACCAGAATCGCACGATCCCACTTGCCACCCCGCCAAGCGGCGCAGAGGAGAGCCAACCCCACGCCCAGAATCGAACCGCCGATCAGGATTGGGACCGTCAACATCAAAGAGGCCCCTACCCCCTCTTTCAGCACGTCGGCAACCGGACGCTGGTGTTCCGTCGAAATCCCCATGTCTCCTTTCGCCAACGCGCCGACATAATGGCAGAACTGCGAATCCTTCCAGTCGGGCGCCCCGATGAAAAGCGGCTTGTCGTACCCGTACTTCGCGTCGAAGGCGGCAATCGCCTCCTTGGTCGCGTTCTTACCCAGCACCACCTGCGCAGGAGACCCGCCGACCACATGGAAAAGCAGAAACGTCAACAGGATGATCCCGAATGTGGTCGGGATCACCTCCAGCAGTCGCCGTATCAGGTAACGTTTCATGGTGCGCCGCAGTCTCCGTCCCTCCGCGTGTTACGATCCCGGATGAACAAACGGCTCGTGCTTCGCGCAAAGCGGGCAGGCGTCCGGCTCCCAAACCTGCGGCGCCATCTGGAGCAGGGAAAACGTCGGGTAGTCGAAGTGCGCATTTCCCGCACTGCGATCCACCAGCACGAGTACGGCGGCGACCTCCGCGCCAGCAGCTTTCACGATGTCGATCGTCTCCTGCACGCGCCCGCCACGCGTAATGACATCTTCCGCCACGACATACCGCTCTCCCGGCTTGAGGGTGAAACGGCGCATCACGAGCTGACCGTCCTGCTTCTCCGCAAAGACACACTTCGTGTCGAGCGCACGCGCCACCTCATGTCCCACAAGGATGCCGCCGAGCGCGGGCGAAATCACGCCATCCACTTTCCCGATGTCGGTCGCTGCATTTATTCGCTTGACCAGTTCTGTGCAAAGCTCGCCCGCGATACGAGGGAAACGAAGCACATTGGCGCATTGGAAGAAACGGTCGCTATGGAGACCGGAACGCAGTTGGAAATGCCCCGACAGCAAGGCGCCGGTGTCCGCCAAAACCTTCAAGATGTCCTGTTCGTTCATGTTGATTCCTCTCCTCAAAACGGCCGTATCCTACCATATCCCAAACGCATCTTCAAGGTAAAATAGGTTTTACTTAGCTTTTTAGGTGTAGCTATTAGCCCGCCACGCAACGCGGAAATGTACATGAAGGTTGGGCGCTACGCGCCAGTTGAGAAGCGGGGAAACAAATAAGTGGCGGCTGTTCCGCCTAAGTGGCCCTTCGGGCCTGAATGGGGCTGATGCCCAAGTTGACGTGACAACTGAGAAGCGGTACGGGGGAAGGGGCGGTGCATCGCGACAGCTGCGTAGCGACGGCGCCCTCGCCGTCGGCTTTCGCGGCAGCGGAGAAGATGGGGACACGCGACAAGCGACGGGCGACACGCATGTCGAAAAGTCGAGGGGGCGTCGTGTGTCGCGTGTCGCATATCCCCGTAGCATTTCCTCTCGCGGAGAACGGGAGGGGCGGCGCTTCGTGACCGCAATGCATATCCGCCCTAACCTGCTTCACACAACTGATCGGCAAGGTGGTTGGGCAATCGATTGCGTTCGATCGCATTCGATAGCTATCGATTATTCACGACTCCCTGCCGCCTCAACTTACCCTCATTTCCATTCCCGTGCTGAGCCCGGGCGGAGGGCTACTAGCTAACACCCGCAACCTACCAGCTTCCTACCCCTACCCCGTTCACGTTACAGCATCTCGGTTCGGAATGCGGAGAGGTCGGAGAGGACGAGGTCTGCAAGGGGGTTCAGCTGGTCGGTTGCGAGTCCGCAGCGATCCAGCGCAACACAGCGCATCCCTGCGTTTTTCGCGGAGAGAACCCCGGCTGGCGAGTCCTCGAAAACAACGCAATCTGCGGGCGGAACGCCTAACCGTTTGGACGCCTCCAAGTAACAGTCGGGAGCCGGTTTACCGCGTTCGTAATCCTCCGCTCCCAAAATGAACGCAAGCCGACCGGCGATACCGAGCCGTCGAGCGGCATCTTCCACATCGTCATGGCAAGAGCCCGAAACGATACAGCATGGCGCGAGTTCGGAGAGGCGGCACAGCGTCTCAACAGAAGACCGGATAACTTGGCTTTCGGGATCCGTGCAGAGCTTCTGGTAATAACCGCGCAAGGCGGCAGATACGTCATTGATCGCGGTTCCCGATAAAGGCGGGAAGCGTTCGCAGAGTTTACGGTAGATGTCGAACCAGGAGTGACCGAAAACGAGCCGGAGGATTTCATCCGTAGAAACAGGGAAGCCGCGATCCGTCAGATACTGGCGAATCGCGACTGCCCAAGTTTGTTCCGTATCGATCAACGTACCGTCAAGATCGAAGAGAAACGCGCGAATCGGCATGGCTCTAGACCTTGCCCTGCCCGCAGCATTTCTTGTATTTCTTCCCGCTTCCGCAGGGGCACGGATCGTTACGCCCGACTTTGGGGGCTTCCCGGTGGATCGGTTTCGGTCCGAAGATCTTACCATCTATGAACCGCCATTCCCCGTTCTGCTTCTCGAAGAAAGAAAGCTCGTGGTGGTTGAAGTTCGTGCCGTTCACCTCGTAGTGCGCAACGAACTCGACGGAACCACGCTCGTCATTCTCGCCGCCTTCCGTGATGTTGAGCACCTCGATTCCCGACCACTTGGCGGACTCCGCCCACTTCCGGCTTTCCTCCGCGTTGAATTCCCGCTGGACTTTCGCGCCGGAGGTCCGGTAGAGGTAATCGATCGCACCAAGCGCGTACGCGCTATAACGCGAGCGCATCAAGTCCGCCGCTGTTTTCGGCTTCTCTTTCCCGGAGAGGAACGGTTCGCAACAAGTCTCGTAAACCAGACCGCTGCCGCAAGGACACAAGTCGCTCATCTTAGATTCCCACCTTCTCTTTAGGGACCAGCATGCAACTGAACTCGGCTTCCGCAGCCAAGTCCTCGCCCACGTAGCACTTGCCGCTCAGCTTCGCGACCCGCGAGGTCACCTTGTCGTTCGTGATGACGAGCCGCACAGTGTCTCCGGGACGAACCTGACGCCGAAACTTCGCCTTGTCCACGCCAATCAGCAGGAAGAGACCTCCCTGTTGCACCTTGCCGGTGGCGACCAGTCCCGCGCCGCCGCACTGGGCCATCGTCTCGACAAGGATCACACCAGGCACCACCGGATATGTGGGGAAGTGGCCCTTGAAGAACCAGGTGTCAGGCGTATAGGTGTACACACCCTCCGTTCCCGCGTCATCCGCACGAACCAGCTTCTCTACGAACAAGAAGGGGGGACGATGGGGAAGCAACTGTTCAATCGGGGTTTCAATGCCATTCAATTCGCTCATTTTTCACCGTCCCGTTTACTGATACTTCTTGAACACGACACACCCGTTGTGCCCGCCGAATCCAAGCGAGGTCGAGATCGCCACATTCAACGGTGCGGCGACGCCCTTGTTCGGCACGATGTCAAGATCGCACTCCGGATCGGGATTGACGTAGTTAATGGTCGGAGGATAGAAGTCGTCATGCACCGCCAACGTGCTAAAGACAGCCTCGATCGCCCCCGCTGCGCCAAGCATGTGTCCGGTCATGCTCTTGGTGGAGGACATCCGCAGCTTCCGCGCGTGGTCTCCGAACGCACCCTTCATGCAGGTGGTCTCCATCGCATCGTTGAGCTTGGTGGAGGTTCCATGCGCATTCACGTAATCGACCTCTTCCGGCTTCACGCCCGCGTCCGCGAGGGCCAGGGTGACAGCCTTGATTGCGCCCGCTGCCGAAGGATCAGGGGCGGTGAGGTGATAGGCGTCACTCGTGCTGCCGTAACCGGCAAACTCGGCGTAAATCTTCGCGCCGCGAGCCTTGGCGTGCTCCTCGGACTCCAGAATCAGAATCGCCGCGCCTTCGCCCATGATGAATCCGTCACGCGTCGCGTCAAACGGACGACAGGCAGTCTGCGGCGTGTCATTGTAGCTATGGCTCAACGCCTTCATGGAACAGAAGCCCGCAATGCAGTATTCGGTAATCGTCGCTTCCGTGCCGCCCGAGACGACCACGTCCGAACGTCCGGAACGGATCATGTCTAGTGCGTGGCCGAGAGCGTCCGTACCCGACGCGCAAGCGGTCGCCAGCGTGTGGGAGGGTCCCTTGGTCCCCAGCAGGATCGAGACGTTTCCGGCAGCCTCGTTCGCGATCAGTTTGGGAATCAGCATGGGGGAAAGCCTCGCGGGGCCTTTCTCAAAGAGGGTGAAATATCCCTCCTGATCGACTTCGCGTCCGCCGATTCCGCATCCGAGCATAACGCTCACGCGATCCTTGTTCAGCGATTCGCACGCATCCAGCCCCGCATCCTTCCATGCGTCCATTGAAGCCGCGACCGCGTATTGGGTGAAGAGCGCCATTCGCTTGGAGGTCTTGAAATCGACATAGTTCTTGATGTCGAAATTCTTCACCTCGCCGGCGACCTTCGAATCGACGCGGCTGGCATCGAACTTCGTGATCGGGCCGATTCCGCTAACCCCGTTTCGGATGTTTTCCCACGCTTCAGCAACGGAATTGCCGACCGGTGAAATCACGCCCAATCCAGTGACTACTACCTTCATCTCATTCTCCTTCATTACCATCTGATCAATGCCCCCGCGTAGGCGAGGCCCGCGCCGAAGGCGACCGAGGCGATCAAGTCGCCTTTCTGGATCGCCCCTCGCTGCACGGCCTCGTCCAGTGCGATCGGCACCGACGCTGCGGATGTGTTCCCAACGTTCTCCATGTTCAGGAAGAATTTCCCCATGGGTTGACCCACGCGCCGGGCGACCGCCTCTATGATGCGGGCGTTCGCCTGATGCGAGACGACGAGTTTGAGGTCGTCGTACGTCTTACCCGAGCGAGAAAGCATCTCCCCAATCATCTCATCGAAAACCTTCACCGCAAAATTGAACACGGCTCGCCCGTTCATGCGGAGCTTGCCTTCCGGTGGGTCTCCCGGCACGAGTAGCGTCCCTCCCGTGTGCTGTAGCACCGGCGGGTTTGCCGTCCCGTCCGCTCCGATGATCATCTCCAGGATACCGCCTGGCTGGTCATCGGCCTTCAACACCGCGGCACCCGCTCCGTCCCCGAAGAGGATGCACACGTTGCGATCTTTCCAATCCAAAGTCCTTGTCATGGTTTCCGCACCGACCACGAGGACCGGGCGGGGATCCGTCTGCATCAGCCCGTAGGCGATCCGCAGCGAATACAGAAAACCGGAACAGGCGGCCTGCACGTCAAACGCGCCGACACGCTTGCAACCGAGCCTTCCCTGCAACAGGCAGGCGACGGACGGATAGCCGTAATAGTCACCGGTGGAGCTGGCGACGATTATCGCCCCCAGTTCTTCCGGCTTCACGTTCGCGCGTTCCAGCGCCTTCACGGCAGCCTCGTAGGCCATCGTGGAGGTCTGCTCATCGTCGGACACAACATGACGCGCGTGGATTCCCGTGTGGGAAAAAATCCACTCGTCACTCGTATCCAGCGATTGCGCGATCTCGTCATTCGTCACAATCCGCTTGGGCAGATACGACCCAGTTCCTGCAATATGAACAAACATTGAAATTCCTTTCGGTCGGAAAGTCGGAATCCATAATGACATTTTTTTGATTTTTGTCAATATGGAAGTTTGTCACGCTTCCGACAAAATAATTTTAGCAGAACGCCCGTACAGGTCAATTTTTTTCTGCGGAAAAATGTGCCGCACCCCGATTTTTCAAGGTTTTCCGCGTCGTTTTCAAGGTCATAGCCGCACAGAAAATGACCGTTTCTATCTCACTTTCCCACCCTAATTTTTTTTGATTCACGTACCAGTTGGGTGGTGGGAGGAGGCTAGCGCCACCAGCGTATTAGGAGTCTCAAGCTGGGTAAGCAATCGTCAATTGCGATTGATTGCCATCGAGTATCTTCCAAAGGAAGCGTTTCCATGACTGCTCATTCCGCGAGTTCCGCCGGTTTCAACCTAGATTCCTCGATTGGGTTCTCACGCAGAGGCGCTGAGGTCGCAGAGTACGCAGAGAAAGTGGAGACAACAGAGGCTTTTCGCCTACAAGTACACACGGGACGAGAGAAAACGATTCACCCCAATGGTGAAAGACCGTCGTGTTCCAAAGCGCCATGATTCTCCACGGAATACACGGAACTCACGGAATCGCCGTTTCAAGAAAGGGATGATTTTCCGTGGATTCCGTGAGTTTTTCAAAGTGTCCAAGATGAGGTTAAATGGTTAAATTGACGAGCCGCCGAAAAGCGACAAGAGTGTCGCTTCCCCGATGAGAAGACGGGGCGAATCTGGCCGATTGAAAGCCTCCGAAGGAGGCGATTTAACCATTTAACCTTTTCACTTTCTCCTAGCTTGTCTCCCGGAACTGGCGGTCATGCCGCCTTTCTTCCGTGTCTTTTCGTGTCCCGCGCCAGCGGGTTTTCGTGTCCTGGCGCGATCCGAAGAATGTCGGGATGTGGCGGCGGGTGAAGGACGCACAGCGGACTTCAAGCCCGGCCGGCGCCGCCTCACGCCGTGCGCGGTATAACCGCGCCGCGTCAGGCTTTCGTGGTCGCGCGAAGTGCCCTCGCCGGCAGATTCCGTCTTCCGTGCTTATTTCAAATTCTCCAACAGAAGAATTGATCACCTTTTATGTGCCGCCTCCTGCGCTCACGCGGGAATGAGCAGAGGTGCTACGCGCCAGCTGAGAAGTAGCGCTGGAGCTCGTCTCACGTCTCGCGTCCCGCATGTCGCGCGTCATATGTCTCACGCAGAGTGTTCTGGGCGCGCCCCATCACAGCCACATTGCTTTACACGCTGAACCGGACAACTGATAGGCTAGATTACTGCCACCCTTTGATAAATCACCAAGAAAAACCCGAAAAGGAAAAGGACTGCGGCCGTCGTGCTGATTGATGTGATCGAAACAATCAATAAATGCCTTTGTTGTTCTTTACGCGATTTCCATAGTCGCAGAATGAAAAAGCTGTACATGAAATACAGCGCTATTCCACCGTAAAAGCAGATATGCGTAGCGCCGGGAAGCATTTCAGCTGGCGCGCTTTCGCGACACAACACATACGATAAACAACACATCGAAGCCTTGATCAATTCACATAAAGAGAGAACACCGCATTGCAGATTCATTCCTCACCCCTTATTGCATAGAGCTTTTGAACGCCCCTCCTCACCAGAGGGAAGCTCGCTCGGTTTCTTGCGTCCGTCGAATTCGTAAAACCCAGGGCAAATGCGATTGGCACATATGCATTCCAGCTGCCGCGCAAGACTTTCGAACAACCGGGCTATGGGCATCGCAGGAAGATAGATGGTACATAGATTCGTGGACGAATACTCATCGGGAAAACGATGGATCCCGCTGATTCCATACTTCACCCCCTGGTTGGAGAGTTCCTGATTGAGCAAATCAATCAAGGAGGCGAAAACCGACACTTTGGGTTGATTCGTGAACACGTAAGGGCCGAACGGCTTCTCTTCCAGCAGGACAAAGAAACCTTCTCTTGCTACCGGATCGTCCAGACGGTTTTCCGCATCGTTCGCACAAGAGAACTGACAAACGAGTAAACCGAAAAATAGAAACCAGAATCCCAAATTGATCCGCATCTAACCTCCTTTCGGCATGGTTCAAACAACCGCATGGATATTTTGTATTTTACACGGGCAGCACAACAATATCAAGATAGCATTTTCGGGTTGAACACCATCGCGACCTTGTTCCATGGCGAAATATTTTTATCGGGCGCGGGAGCGAACGCATAGCCACTTTATATCTCACTTTCGATGTTCACTTCTGCTTCACGTCGTTCTTCCCATAGTCAATCCACTCCCCACCAGTTCCCCCTCCCTGTCATCCCAAGAACGTTCCTTTATCTTACGCGCTTGAATTTCATCGTATGTCCTGAATAATTTCCCGTCAACCAGATACGCCCCAAAGGCAAAACGCGGACGCACCTTGATGATCTGACTGTTGTCAAATTCCTCTGGGAAAGTCCAGAAACGACGGTCAAGAGATATGGGATACTCCCATTGACGATTAGGCCCCAGACTTTTCCACATACGCATTATTGAAAAGGAAGATGGCATCTCCGGTTTCACGGTGAGTATGTCTCCCGATCCTGTCATAAAATCTAGTTCTAGACCGAAATAATTCGCAAAAGGTTCAAAAACGAATGGCCAAGGCGAATTGTTCACAAGAACGATTTTATAATCCACCTTGACCGCAGTTAAAACATCATACTCCAACGATTCAGGCAAGGACGGATCTTCCTTTGCAGGTACTATGCAAACAGATACCGTATGGTCCGATTTCAGATCCGGATTGATTATCGGGAAAATAACACCTATATCAGGTGGCCACGAATATTTTTCCCCATCGGCCGATCCGGGGGCATCGTCTTCCAGTTCAGCCAGCAGCTGTTGGGCAGACACCACATGATTCGATCTCGTCGAAGAATCTGCCGTCGGAGAAATGGCCCCATCCATATCCTGCGCTGCAACAGCAAACACAGTCAAACCGATCATTCCTATCATCCGAGTCACGAAATCAATCATTGGGCAGTTCCCCACGTAGTGACAAACACTATTCGGTTTTCGATACGGGTTTTATTTTACCTTTCGTTTTCCCGCAGGTCAATCCCAGACCTTTCATTTCCCGCCTGAGAAAACGCCGAGTATATCTCCATGTTTTATACACGAAGGAGAATGACTACGACAGATAAGAAAACACAGACCCTCGCTATCGGTTGGTAAGCGGAGCAGGCGTGGCGAAAACGCGGAAGAACCGATGCGTCGAATTGGTCGGGGCAATCCATTCCGGATCGGTCAACCGAACCTTTCCCTTGACCGTGTAAATCCGGTTGGGAAGATTCGCTTCCCACGTGATACGCGGCGTTTCCGGATCCAGCATCTCGATGAACGCCGTCAACTCTCCGGAAACATCCGTTGTGGAAGTATCCAGCGAGACGCCGTCCGCTATCGGAAGGGTGCGTTGGACAACGACCGTGAATGTCATGGTGTCGCTCTGCCCACCCGAATCCGTCACAGTCACAGTGATGGTATAACGCTCTTCCTTCGTTCCCGCCGCCAAAGTACCGCTCAAGATCGCCCCCGTCGCGGAGGTCGGCGTTACCGTGCCGATGTTCGACGGGGAGATCGTCGGTGTCACCGTGTAGGAATACGTCAGTGTACCGCCGTTCACGTCCTGTTGCTGCGCCCCGTTCAGTTCCTTGATCCAATTCCCGTTCCCGTCCGCTACGATGACGATTTCATCTCCCGCCACCGTTTCCTTCCCATCGATCAGAACTGTCGCATAAAACGCCGTTGGAGAGACGGTCACTTGACGGACCGCGTATCCGTTGGCTTCATAGAGTTCCCCGTTGGACAATGACGGCAGGGACGAATCTGCGTCAACTCCGCCAGCCAC
>JAFSTA010000192.1 GCA_017450695.1 Kiritimatiellia bacterium
AATCGTGTGTTTCGCACCCCTGCTATTCCGTGTGTTCCGTGTATTCCGTGGTTTTGAAATTACCTCAATAGTTAAATTGACGAGCCGCTGAAAAGCGATACGAGAGTCGCTTCCCCGAAGAGTGAATGACCGATTTAAAGCCGCGTCAGCGGCGATTTAACCATTTAAACATTTAACTATTTAACCATCCTTTCGTGGTCGCGCGTAGCACTCTCTGCGGCATATTCCGTGGATTCCGTATATTCCGTGGTTCAAACTATTCAACAGGGGAATCTCAGCCAAGTCAACTTAGGGGCGTTAGCCTCATTTAGGCCCGCAGGGCCAGGCGACGCAGCCGCCACTTATTCACATGCCCGCCTAACATCCGATTACTCCTCGTCCGAGTCCGGATGGCGCAATGCATCCAGCGCATGGCAGATGCGTTCGCGTTTAGCCCGCAGTTCATTTTGCCCCGAATCAAACAAGGTCAACTGTTCCACCCGTTCCGAGGCAAGGTTGGTCACGCCAAACCCGATCAGTCGGACGGGCTGAATCATGGGTTCCGCATCGAACAGGCGAAACGCCAATTCCCGGAAGGCGAAATCATCGCACGACAGGGAATCGAACGGTGCCTGACGTGTAATCGTACGGAAATCCGACCAACGAAGTTTCAACCGTCCGACACCAGCATAAAGTCCCCTCCGACGTATCCGGTATCCGACTTTTTCGCAGAGTTGCTTCAAGGTCTCCCGGACCTCGCCGCGATTGTTGCAGTCCTGCAGGAAAGTGATCTCATTCGAGATGCTTTTCTCCTCCGATTCCGTCATAACCTCACGTTCATCTTCACCAAACGCAAGCCGCATCAGGTGTTCCCCCATTCCCTTTCCCAGGAATGAGGTCAAATGGCGCGGATCGGCCCGTTGCAAATCGGAGACGCGACGATAACCGAAACGGCGCAAGGTTTCCTCCGTCACCTTCCCCACCCCCCACAGTGCGCCCACCGGTAATTCGCCAAGCAGTCGCAGAATCTCCGTACGGTCCGAGGGAAAAACAAACAGGCCGTTTGGCTTCGCCCGTTCACTCGCCAACTTCGCCAGAAACTTATTTGGCGCGACGCCGACCGAAGCCGTAATTCTCACCTCGGTCGCAATCATCTCGCGGATGCGAATGGCGATCGACTCTCCATCCCCGAACAAAGCGTGCGATCCGGTTACATCCAGAAACGCCTCGTCAATCGACATCGGTTCGACAAATGGCGTAAAGCGGTTAAAAATTTCAAACACATGGTCCGACGCCTCCTTGTACCGGGTAAAATCAGGCCGCACGAAAATCCCCTGCGGGCAAAGCCGTCCCGCCTCGCGTGACGGCATAGCGGAATGGATGCCGAATTTCCTCGCCTCGTAGGAACAGGTCGATACGACACCGCGCTGATCGGGAGGAGAACCGACAATCACCGGCTTCCCTCGCCATTCCGGATGATCCCGCTGTTCCACGGAGGCGAAAAACGCATCCATGTCGATATGGAGAATGGTACGTTCCATGTCATTCAGCATACCGCATTCCTCCCCTCCCACCAAGCCAAAAAATCGCGTTTGTATGGGTGGCACACGGGAATCCCCAATCCCCGGATAAGCGTGTTAAGCCGGGTCAGCATTGCGGACGCGACGAGACGCGAGCGTTTTCTGCGGCTCATCCCTTCTATCCCGTCGTCCCCTTTTATCCCTTCTTTTCCGCTTGACCGAATCGGGATTGGAAAGTATTGTAATTTCTGTTTGGTATGTTGGATAGGAAACGCCATACCAACGGAGGGAATCTTTTGATGCGATACAAGGGTTTGTTTTTCGGTCTTTGCGCGACGGCGTTTTGCCTCACCGGATTCGCCAGCGACATCATCACGAAGCCGATCCAGGTCACGAACGTGCGCTTTCATCAGGAGAAGGCGACGAAAGACGTGATCGTTGACTACACGCTGGTGACGGACGGCGATCCGGCATTCGTTCTGATCGACGTCCTGACAAACGGCGTCAGCATCGGCATGGAGAAAATCCGGACCGCCGACGGAGACATTTCCATCTACTGTGAAAAGTTGATCGATGCGGGAAACCGGCGGATCGTCTGGCATGCCCTCTCCGACTGGAAAGGGAACCTTTCGACCAACGCCAGCGTCGAGGTGCAGGCGTATTATTCTCCCGACATGCTCCCCTACCTGATGATTGATCTCGACAAGGGAACCAACGCCGTGCGTTATCCCGTCCTCCGCAGCCCTGTCGGCCCCGATCCGCATTCGTTCGTGGCAAAGACCTCGCAGCTCTGGCTCAGAAGGATTGAACCGGGTACGTTCCTGATGGGAAGCGCCCCCAACGAACCCGGTTATGGTTCCCCATGTTCGCCGGAGACTCGTCGTACTGTGACACTGACGAAAGCCTACTACCTCGGCGTTTTCCCGGTCACGCAGGGACAGTGGTCGCGGATCGTCGGGGCTTCCCCTAATCAGGCGCAGGTGGGACAGTCGCTCGACTGTTCGGTCTCGCACATCAGCTACAACCTGATACGCGGGATCGATTTCGACGGCGCGGTCTCCAACGATGTCCTCTCCACGTCCTTCTTCGGGATCCTCCGTGCCAAGACCGGACTTGAGTTCGACCTGCCGACGGAGGCGCAGTGGGAGTACGCCGCACGCGCGGGTACGGAGGGCGCGTGGTACAACGGCACGACTGTTACCAACGCCATCGCCGACGCGAACCTCAACCTGCTCGGCTGGTACAAGGCCAACTGCACCGTCATCCAGCCCGTCGGCCAGAAGATCCCCAACGCATGGGGACTGTACGACCTTTTGGGAAACCTCTGGGAGTGGAACCTGGACTATCTAGACACCAGAGCCACGATTCCCGATCAGGAGGATCCGCGCAACAGTTACTCCGGAGCCGGCTCATTTTCCATGAAGGGAGGATGTTATCTCAACGATACGAACAAATGTCGAATCGGTGCCCACAACAGGAACAAACCCACATACGCGAACTCTTATTACGGATTCCGTATCTATCTTCCGATCAATTGAGGGGATGCGAGAGGCGATATGAAAACAATCCATTCCCTTCTCTCCGCACTCCTGATTCCCCTGGCCGCATCCTCGCTTGCCGGTGTGATGCCGGACATGACGCAGGTCAACTGCCCCGGTTCCTATTCCGGCCACCTGCAGGATGTCTGCACGGACGGCACGTATCTGTACTGGGCGCATACCGTCGCGTTGATCAAGACGGACTTGCGCGGCAATGAGATTCTGAAGGTATCCGTTCCCAACCACCATGCAGGGATCGTGGAACTCAACGGCACGCTCTATGTGGCGGTTTGCCCCCTGTCGGACATGAACGCACCGCAAGTTGACCATCCGGTCGAAGTCTGGCTATACAACGCAGAAACGTTGCAACCGCTCGAACAGAAGGTGCTTCCCCAGATCGACCGCGCCGGGTCCATCGCATTGACTCCGGACGGTTTCCTAGTCGGATGCCTGCGTGATGCGCCCCGCAATGTTCTGACGAAACGGCAGATCCGCATCCACCGCTACGACAGGCAGTTCAACCATCTGGAAAGTCGAATCATCGACTGCCCGTTCGACATCTCGATGGGAACGGAGGTGATCAAGTACAACAACGGGCATTTCTGGCTGGCGATTTACAACGGCCATGTGCATGAACTGGACGAGAATCTGAACTCGGTGGCAAGTTACTCGTCACAGGGACAGACCGGCATGATCTTCGACGGCAAGTGGTTCTGGTACGGCGTGACCAATTCCAAGAACGGTCTCTACACCTCGTACATCAAGCGGGTGGAATCCCCGTTCCTCAAAACGGAATCGGTCCGAGGCTCGTCGGCACAACGCAGCGTGATCGGAACAATCGACGCGCGCGACTGCGCCCGCCTGCAAACCACCGAACAGCCACTCGACACCTACCCGCCCATCGGCAGCCGGTTCACCGTTCGATAGCGTGTAACGGGACGCTACGCGCAGTTCTTTCCTATCAGTTCAAGGTTAGCCCCTCCCGCGTTCACGCGGGAATATTCCTGATGGTAAGTTTGTCTCATGCAAGGAACGCAAGGGGAAACAGGTCGCCAAATCGGGGAAGCGACACTCCCGCTTTGCGTGGCAACAGAACAGAATGAAGCGGCTGGAGTACCGCATCGCCGCACGTCCCGCTCAGGACTCGGAACTGATAGGCAAGGACTTGGAACTGCCTCGTAGCGGCTTGCCGCCCGAACACGCCTCTCAGCTTTTCAACTTCTCAGCTGGCGCGGAGTGCCTCCACGGTGGGACAGAAACCGAAATTCGAATTTTTCGGTTTTTGAATTGACTGTGTTTCTCGAAAATGCTAAAATAGCGGTGCTATTTGGGTAAAAATCAAAAACAGGGGAGTAAGATGAGTTGTTTAGTTGTAACATTTGAAAAAGGGTGGTTGGAAGAAGAACGGCAGAAGGGAATTCGCGTTGTTCGCGACCTTGAGAAGCTTTTCTCGCAAGATGCCCGTCTGAAAGTCACCAAAAGTTCATCGGGGAGCATCACGGTCGAAATGAAACCGTCGGATCGCGTCGCCTTTCTGGAAACATTGGCGGCGCATCTTCAGTCGGAACTCGGCATAGCGAACCCGTGGGAACACGCTATCTTTTCGGGCGATGTGGACGGGCTGGACATTCCCAAGCGAAAAGAGGAGAAGGTAGAGGAAACTCCCTTCCACAGCAAACAGATCCCGGATGCGGAAGACGCGAAGGTCGAGGCGGAGGAAGCCCCCGACCCCACCCAAATCGTTGAGGCACTCTGTAAAGAGGTTCCGATGCGGTATAGTTCGGAACTGGCGGATTACATGCGAGATACCGCCTCCGTGATTCCCATGCTGCAGAAAATGGGCGTGATGTCCTCGTTCTGGAGGCAGGGGCTGCTGCTGTCGATTGATGACGGGTGTGGACGTTCCGACTTCCTCAAGTCGCTGGCCAAACTTTATGATGCGTTTGGACTGCTCGCAAAAGGAGGCGTGACGAGCAAGTCGGTGTGCGAGATCCGTATCGAACACAGCAAAGACGGCAATCCGAATCCCTACGAGGAGTGGGAGAACGTCATCAAGGTCGCCAAAGATATGAACCACACGAACAGTGGCAAGAATGGTATCTCGCGGCCGATCCTTTGCCTAGACATCTCGGAGTGGCAGTCGAAGCTGACAACCAGTTCGCTGAAGAACTTCCTGCGCCAGCTCAACGCATTCGGCGGAATGTTCACCTACGTATTCCGAATCCCCTTCGTGGAGGCGAGCGTGCTGCGGGAAACGGAGGAGGCATTGAACGACATTCTCAACGTCCGTCCGATTTCCGTTCCGCCCGTCCCCCTAGACTCGATGACCGATTACGTACGGGAGACCTTCCAGCAAAACGGTTTCGAACTGGCGGAGGAGGCGGGCCCCGCATTCGAACAGTGGATTCTGCGCGAGAAAGGGGATGACAGCTTCTTCGGGTACAAGACGCTGGACAAGATGGTGCAGAAGAGCATCTACGAAAAGGCACTCGCCAACTGCCGCTCCGGCACGGAAGACCGAGTCCTGACAACCGAAAACATCCGTTCATTTGGACTGAGCGCATGTACGGACGACGAACCCGTGATCCGGCTCGATCGGTTGATCGGACTCGACGAGGTTAAGACCAAGCTGCAGGAAATCATCGCCCAGATCAAACTGCAAAAGGAACTTGCGCTGCGGGGAAGCAAGGTGAAGCGTCCTGCTATCCACATGCTCTTCACGGGGAATCCCGGAACCGGAAAGACGACGGTCGCGCGAATCGCGGCACACATGCTGAAGCAGGAAGGCGTACTGCGCAAGGGGCATCTCTTCGAGATCAAGGGACGTGACCTCTGCGGCCGCTACGTAGGCCAAACCGCTCCGAAGACCAGTGCGCTTTGCCGTGACGCCTACGGTTCCGTCCTCTTCATCGACGAGGCATACAGCCTCTTCCGCTCCCATGCGGACTCCATCGATTACGGACGGGAGGCTCTGGACACGCTGGTGGCGGAAATGGAGAACCACCGGGACGACCTGTGCGTCATCTTCGCCGGTTACAAGGACGAGATGGAGACGATGCTGGAAGGCAACATCGGTCTGGAGAGCCGTATCCCCTACACCATCGAGTTCCCCAACTACTCGCGGGATGAACTGGAACAGATTTTCTTCTCGATGATGGACAGTACCTTTGAGTACGACGATGAACTGCGCAAAGCGACGAAGGATTTCTTCTCGGCCCTGCCGGACGAGGTCCTGAACGAGAAAGGGTTCAGCAACGCGCGTCTCGTCCGCAACCTGTACGAACGCGTGTGGGGTAAGGCTGCCTATCGTCGCAGCCTGAGCGGGGACGCCTCGTTGCGGATCCTCAAGTCCGACTTCGACATGGCGCTGGAAGACCGCGAATTCAAGAAACTGTTGAACACACCTGTACGCCAAACCACAATCGGTTTCGGCAAGTGATCACACACAAAGGAAGGAGAGATAACAATGGACACGGAAATCATGCTGAATGCGATTAGAGATTATCTGGATGACAACGAATGGAACTACGAGTACGATGCGGAGCACCACCTGATCAAGATGGGGCTCGGCTTGAAGTGCCGACTTCACACCGTCCGCATTTTCATCGACCTGAAGACCGACTACTACCTGGTTTACGTCGTCGCGCCAATCAACGCAGACAAAGATAATCTCGGCGAAGTCCTCCGTTTCGTCGCCCGGGCGAACTACGGCCTGATCAACGGCAACTTTGAGCTGGATGTCCGCGACGGCGAACTCCGCTACAAGAGCTATGTCAACTGCGAGGGGCTGGATACACTTCCCGCGCCGATCATCGAGGAGAGCATCCATTGCGGATGCGCCATGATGAACCGCTACGGAGACGGCTTCGCGGCTCTGGCGATGGGATTCTCGGACGCAGACACGGAAATCGACAAAGTCGAAAACAAAGACGGCCAGGACTCCGAATAGCTGCCCGCTATTGGTTTCTAGCTGTTGGATCCTCGTCCGCTTCGTGCACGAAAATGCACAGGCGGACAGGTTTGTCTCACGCAGACGCCGCAGTTCTGAGTTCCAAGCGAAACATTCGGGGAAGCGGCACTCCTGCCGCTTCACGTCGTTTATCCGTTTCGCCTCACGCAGAGGGATGGACACGTTCTGTCATATCCTCGAATTCCAGTTCATGCCTGAACGCTGTCATGCGCGAATACCCTTTCCAAAACCTTTACGTTTTCGGAAAATTTCTTCGGATTATGCGTTCGCAACGTCTCAAGGGTCCGGCGTTTCCATTGGATTGCCGGAAGCCTCTCCAGCCCAGGGATGCCGAACGCGTCCGCATCCGCATCCAATGCCGTGAACGCGACAAGTCGCTCACGATCCTCCGGCGTAAGCGTAGAGACAATTTCCGCTACGAGCCACTTGAATGTCGCGACATGCTCGTCAAACGAAAACGGGACATCGCTCATACCGGCGAACTGCAAGTCAAAAGTCGTGGACTGATCGAGCATGTTCGGAGCAAGGATTTCATGGAGCGGCCTGTTGTGTCCGAGCGCTAGGGCAATGAAACCACCCTTGACGTCACGGACGGTCCCCCCCCCGCCCGAAGAACTGCGCGTCGTCGAAAAGGTCGCGCGGATGCTGCCGGTCCAACGCCGCGCTGAACTTCCCGCCGTACAGCTCCTCGCGGGAGAGAACTGCCATTTCTGCCGATGCCCCGACAATTTCGGACATCTTGGGCGCGAGTTCAAGCTGACGGGAAGGATAGACTGTGCCACACAAGATGAAATTAGGCCAATCTTGATTTCTGCGCCATTCGCAAAACATGCCATCTTGCGCGAAACATCCGTCCCACGCATACGGACGACGCGCCCGCGCGCCTTCAGTCTCTCGGAAATGCGCACCAGCGCGGCGTTGATTTCACGTATCGAATTGTCACGGTCGCTCACAGGGAGAAACGCCAAATCAATATCTACGGAAAGCCGGGGCAGGTCGAGTTCAAAGAGATTAATGGCTGTCCCGCCTTTTATAGCGAAAAAACTCTCCTCAGCTATCGACGGAATGCATCGCACGACCAATTCGGACTGGCGGAGGTAACGTTCTTCCGTCAGTATTCCCTCCACGGCTTGACTACGATGTTGTATTTCGGCTGAAACTCGCCTCCTTTGTCTATGACCCGGTAGCCTGCGCCAAGGTCTATTCACGAAAGGTCAACCTTCTTCGCCCATCGGTGTCCAAGATCGTCGGCGAGAAACAGAAAGACGCGCTTCGCCTTTACGGAACCGCACTTCGTCAATAGCTTAGAGACAAGTTTCGGGCGCAATGTGTCAGCAAATTCCATCAGCTGATACAGCTCGCCAAGCGCGACCTTCTGCGGCACATCTGCCGCAAGTTCCAAGAACGCCCGTTCTGGCGATGAAACCGCGCACGCAGCCTCGCGATATTCAATGCCCGTTTCATCGGAGAAAAAACAAGAACGCGTGCAAACGAATCGACCGGAATACGTGCCGGAAAACCATTTCGGCAAACGGACACCCCGCCTAATGTATATCTCGGATGGCAGCCCCCCATCGGGACATACTGCATGATGCCGCGCTGTGCCAACGCAGACTTCCCGCCAAGATGGAGCGGCAACTCCAGTTGCTCAACAAGCGCAGTGTCAATCGACGGAACCTCGCCGCTTTCGCAGAACGCCCCATTCCCCAACGAACGCAGCCAATCCGACTGCCGGTATTTCAGCATGCTCTGGTAGCTTACGCCCTGCCGCCGTAGGTAAACTGCTGTCACTACGCCTTTTTGATAGACAAGGCGCATGACATTCTTTATTTTGTGTCATTTTCTGAACTCATGGTTGATGTCTTGTATCAAAAATAAAGCAGGAATGTAAGCACCGACCTCATATAAACATCTTTTCAGCAATGCCTTTTTGAGAAAGTTAAATCGCTGCGCTTTGAAATGATTAAATAGTTAAATAGAGCCAATTGCAAAACCTCCCGCCTATCGATTGTTCAACCACGGAACACACGGAATACCCGGAATAATCGTGTGTTTCGCACCCCTGCTATTCCGTGTGTTCCGTGTATTCCGTGGTTTTGAAATTACCTCA
>JAFSTA010000193.1 GCA_017450695.1 Kiritimatiellia bacterium
GGAGAAGCAATGGGAGAAGGACTTCAAGCGGCTCCAGTCGCGCTTCCGGGGCGACACGTGGAAGAACGTGGAGATCGGCAAGCTCTCCGCCGAGGAGGAGGCCGTGCGGCAGGTGGCCCTCGCCAAGGAGGAGCAACAGGCGGCCCAAAAGGCACTCGACGCCATCGAGCAGAACACCCGCGACCTCGCCGCGAAACTCGACGAACTGCTTTCCATGAAGGAGGGGTGAGGAATGGCGACGGACACCTTCGACATCTCTGTTTCATCTGTCACGCAGAACGCCGGGACAAAGGCCCTAGGCCCGTACCGGGCGCGGTGCAAGATAACGACCGTGACCACCGTTGAAATAACGCGGGGGAACACAACCAAGCCCCAGACCACTTCGTCCGAAAACCTCTCCGCCGCCCGCAAGAGCTATGCGGTGTCCGGTGGGATGTGGCGCCCGACATGGGAGGATGCCGTCGGCACGGTCATCACGGAGCGGGCGGGGCGTGTGAACGAGGCCGGGTTCTGGGAGAAGGTGACGACCATCGAGGTTCGGACGGCATCCATCTCCGCCTGGGACGATGAGACGGGCGAGCCGCTTACGGAGATTACCTCATGACGCTGGCAGAGACATTCCCCACCGGGATGAGGGTATTCCAGATACCGCTTGTGTGGTTCCGCAAGGTCACGGCGTGGATTAACAACTTTGCCCCCGGCCCCGGCATCAATATGACGAGACCGCTCTCGCCATCAGATGTCGCCCCGGTCGAGATCGCCGTCGATGAAGAGTGGCTTGACGAGAAGATCGCCAAAGAAACCGAGGAACCGGCAACAACGTCTTACGCCACGCCCGCAACGGCGACGGCATCTTCGCAGACCGAGTATTTGCCCGGAGGCAGTTCCGCGATAAACGGGCTGGCATTGCTTACGGACTCATTCTCGCGTGGCGGGAGCAATGGCTACAACATCCCCGTCTTCACGCGCATCTACTACCAGAGCGGGTCGTATGCGTATCTCATGTGGCGCGAAGTGAAGATCGGCAAGGGCGGGCGCATAGACTCCGTGAGCGAGGAAAAGGGCGTCCGCAGAATCAGGATCGCATAGGGAGGAAGAATGAACGAACAAGTCAATCTCATCATCGACGCAAACGTGGCGCGTCTCGACGCCAAGCTCCCGCCGATCAGGGCGCGGGTGGGGAGTTCCTTCGTCGCGGACATTCGCAACGTGCCAGCGGACTGCTCCGAGGTCGTTGTTCGCGTCTCTGTTGAAGGCGGGTCGGCTTTCCATGACTTCCCCGCGACATGCAACTCCAACGGCGACTGGAAGTGCCGCATCCTCGGCGTCGCATTCCGAATGGTGAGCGTCACGGAGTGGTACGAGATCAGGGCGAAGGACGCCGCCGGAAATGACACGGCCATTGGTCGCGGCGTTGTGCTCGTCGGTCCATGGAGTGCAGGAACCGCACAGACGCTCGACGCCCGACGCCGCTTCGTGATGACGATCACCGACGAGCTGGGGAGTCAGCACGCCATCTGGGCCGTTCGCAATGACCTTGGCGAGTGGACGTTCAGGCTAGGAGGTCTTGAGGGGGCGTCAGCCGTGCCGGTCTCGACCATCCCGGCCACGGACGGCTCGCGCGTTGACATAAAGGCCACTACTGACGGGGAAACCGTCATCGCGGGGTAGCATCCATGAAGAGAAAAGCCATTTTGATGTTCGCGGCCTTGTCCGTCGCCCTTGGCGCGGCGGCGGGTAGCCGCATGGCCACCGAGGAATGGGTGAGGCGGTATGTCGGCACGGCTGGCACGAACGGCGTGTTCGCCACCGAGGCGTGGGTTAGCAATTACGTTGCGGACGCGCTTGCCGATGTGGGGGTGGTCTCGCAAACGTCAGCATCGAACGGGCAATGGCTCGCCTATGGCAAATACCGGGTCTTCGTCGAAGACCAGACCGAGTTCTGTATCGCGGTCATGGAGGAAACCCCATTGTCGGCGTCTCACGGGTTCACGAACGACTGCGTGTTCGCAAGGGTTCCCGACGAAAGCCGATACAGGCATGGTCCGCTTTCGATCTACGAGACGCCCACCAATTTCTACACGGTCGCTGGCGGGAACACCTATGTCTCGGTTGACATCGGCTCCGGAAGGTGGCTCGCGGATATTGGCGGCGGCGAGACGAATCTCTTCTGCCATCTCTGCGGAACATATCTAAGCCCCACGCAGGCAGCCGACATTCTTTCGATCCCGGAGTCGATTGGAGGTGCTGAATGAAAAGGTTTGTCCCCTATGCGCTCGCAATGGGCCTTGCATTCATGGCCTTTGCGGATGGTCGTGAGTGGCAGGAGTACAAGGAGTACCCCAGAAATGGCAGGGGGTGGTACGAGGACCCGAACGCCGGGTTCAAGGAGTTCTCCGTGATCATTGACGATGGCGGAAACTTCGTTCTTCCCGACGGAATGTCTCCGGGCAACGCCGAAATGAAAACGGCCCTGGAGGCCATGGCAAAGGCGCTACAGGCGGAAGCGCGGCTGGGTATCCTTGAAAACAACCTGAAATGGGAGGGCGAAACGCGGAGCGCGAGCGACGAACTACTCCGAGGGACGATCGAAGAGGTGGGCAACTCCCTAACGAGACATCTTAACGATTGCGGACAGGCCGACCAAGGCACCAATTTCCTTGCCGCCATAGCGTGGAGCGGCAAGTATGACGACATAGTGGATTACTGCGAACTATGGTTGGATGACTTCTCCCTCAACAACCTCCCAAGCGGTGTTGAAGAGTCAGACTTTGACGAAACCACGCAATTCATCAACTTCAGGTCGGCACGGAAGGTTGGCGTTGACGAAGGCACCAGCGAGGGAGGCTATGTGCAATGGGGTTGTTCAATACCATACGCCCCAGTTGCCGCTACCGGCAAATACGACGACCTCAAGTTCGATTCTAATCCGCTCGGAAGCACCTACTCCATCATCCGCAAGGACGGGGATAGCTACTACGAGACGACGGTAAGCTACAACTCTTCAACGAAGAAGCTGGTATTTGGTCGCTCGTCCCCGATTACCCTTCCGGGCGAGAGCTGCCAATGCGAGGGTGGCGGCGGCACGACGGTGAACTGCGATTGCACGATCAGAGGCCCCGAGGATGTGGTGCAGGCTGAATGCGACCCCGTGTTTCTGGTCTGGCGAAGTGGCGTTTTCGCCCCATGGAAAGCCGACATTGATACTGACATAGGCAAGATCAAGAGCCGCATCGGCACGATACAACTCCTGCTGGAAATGTCCTTCGACCCGCCTCTAGACCCCACGATGGATCCGCCGACGCCACCAGTAGCGCCGCCCGACCTTTCATAACCGGAGATCAAAATGAAAAGGAAACTCACACTTCTCGGCATCGCCGCCATTGCCATGTCCGCATCGGCGCAGATGGGCATGTACTCGTTCGGCATAGGGCCTCTCAACACGGCGACGAATAGCAACTACGCCACGACCGCAGGGTACTTCGCGGGATACAACGGCAAGTATGATACGCGCACTTCGCTCTTCGGCTCTCTTGCCGGTCAGAACTCGTACTCCGCGCAACGCTCCGTGGGCGTGGGCTACGGTGCGCTCTACATGGCGTCCAACCTGACCGACTGCGTGGCCATTGGTGATCGCGCCGGTGCCCGCTGGCGCAACGCGAGCGGCTGGGTTCAGGTGGGCAACGCCTTTGTCTATACGAACGGATACCTGAACATCGGCAATGGGCTGATAAAGGGCAACGCGCAGAGCGGCTTTGAGTTCGCCGGGGGGCGGTTGCTCTTCCCGTACTCTGTCACAGTCGGTGGCGCCCGTGGCTTGGTGTTCGGCGATGAGTACGGGGCTGGCATCGCCGTAATAAACAGGGGTGGGGCTCAGTGTCTGGAGATATGGCCCGATTTCGCCCGTGGCCCCGCGAAGGTGGTTATTGGCGGCGAGGTGAATACCCCCGCCGTCACCTTCAGTGCCGGGAACGGATACATCACGGGCGACCAATACGGGGTTGTCGAAATTGGGAATGGCCTAAAAGTGGCGGGCACCGTGACTACGACAGTCGACGTTATCGCGGAAGAGGCTATTGTGGGCCAGTCCGTGATTATCCAGGACGGCAGCACGGCTGGCACATTGCGCTTCCGAAACCAATCTGGCACAGACCAGATGTTGATCAGTTTCGAGAGTGGCAACCTCTGCGTGTACACGAACGGCGTGAAGGCCGGACGCATTTCAATCGTCCCCGACCCGTAAGGAGAAGCACCATGCCGATACCGACCATTCTACGGGGCGAGGACTCCACGGCGCGGGGCCGCCCCATATCAATCAACCTCCCGGAGGGTGACTACGCGGGGCTGACCGTGCGCTTCAACCTTCTGGGCGTGATGCGTGACTTCCCCTCGCCCGCTTCCGGCGTCCCGCTCGTCGTGCGCCTCTCTGCCGACGAGACGGCGCGTTTTCCGCTGGGGACGCACTTCGCGGCGATCAGCGTCACGAACGCCGACGGCATCGGCTACGTGCTGACCAACACGCAGCGCATCCGCGTGACCGACACGCCGGAGGAGGCGGGGCTTGGGGACAACGCAGTGTCCGTCACCGCCCTTGAGGTGGCGCAGACGATCTCGCTTGCCGTGGCTGGCATCAACGACGAGCCAACCTCGCCCGACGCGCTCCGTGCCGCGTTCCGGGAACTCCTGCGGTCGCTACGATCAATCGCTTCCGCCCTCGCCGTCGCCGCAGTCCTGACACTCCTGGGCGGCACGGCGTCGGCGGACACGATCGAGGTGCAGACGGCGAGGAGCGGCGGCATCCCGTTCGACGCCCCCGTGGTGACGAACGTGACGATCACCCCCGCACCCCCGCCCGACATTCAGGGCGTCGTGACGCAGACCGTGACCAAGGCGTATGTCGAAGGCCTCGGCGTCTCCGAGGTTGACCCCGCGTTCGCCGCGTGGCTGGCGACAAATCCGCCCGTGGCGATCGACGAGCGCGACCCCGTGTTCCAGACGTGGGCGGCGACCAATACGATCTCCGCGCAGATCGCCGATGCCGTCCCGGGCAACTACGAGACCGTCTCCAACCGCGCCATGAGCGCCTTACAGTCGTTTACAGAGAGCGATCCGAATGTTCCCGCATGGGCCAAGGCGACGCAGAAGCCGACGTATGGCTACGACGAGATCGAAGGGACGCCAGACCTCGACATGTATGCCACGACCGGCGCGCTTGCGTCCGCCATCTCCTCCATCGACTTCCCCGAGGAGGTTGATCCCATTTTCACAGCATGGAAAC
>JAFSTA010000194.1 GCA_017450695.1 Kiritimatiellia bacterium
GCCGCGCTCAGCCTCGCCGTCGCCGCGCTCAGCCTCGCCGTTGCCGCGCTCAGCCTCGCCTCCGTCTCGGCAAGATATCTCTTTTTTGTCGTCTCGATGCTGACGCGGTCCCAGAACCCGTCGTAAGCGGCCATCTCCGCGTCGTTGAGGCCGGACTCCCTCACGATCTCCAGCGCCCGGCCCGTCTGCGGGTTGTCGAGGAGGTCCTGCGACACCTCGTCCGTGCCGTCCGGGTCGATCTCGGTCAGGAACCGGAGCCACAGGGCCTGCATCCTCTTTTCCGCGAGGTTCTTCGCCTTGAACTTGGGAAGCTCCACGAACACGAGGTGCAGCCCGTCAAGCACCCTGTCGGAGTGGAGGTCGTGTACGAGGTGGTAGTAGTGGTAGTACCCGTCCAGTTCCGGCTCGAACGTCTGGTTCACCAGGCTCAGGGAATAGACGGGCTGGAGTAGCTGGTAGTCGTTGCCCCTCGGCAGCTGCCGGACGTACGCCTTCGCGGAATTGAGCAGGACCCTCTGCTTGAAGTCGGGGAACCACTCCATCTGCATCTCGACGATGAACTTGCGCCCGCCCGTCTCCTCGCACCGCACGTCAACGATGGAGTTCTTGCCGAGCGGTGTCTCCGGCACCATTTCCGGCGTCATGTACTCGATCGACTCGACCTCCTTGCCCTCGTCGAGGGGCAGCAGGGCGTTGAGGAGGCTTATGAGGAGATCCTTGTGCTCCCCGAAAACCTTCTTGAAGGTCACGTCCGCCTTTGGGTCGAGATACTTTGCCATGCCTTTGCCTCCGTGTCCGTCCGGGGGGCACCCCGCCCCGCCGGAAGGACGCGATCATGATACCGCATCCCCGCGCCGGTTTCAAGCCCGGAAATCGGGAAACCGGGAGGCGGAACGGCCGGGAATGGTTAAACCGCCGCGCTTTGAAATGATTAAATTCCGCTGTCGGACACTTCGAAAACCCACGGAATGCACGGAAAATCATCCGTTTCTTGGAACGGCGATTCCGTGAGTTCCGTGTATTCCGTGGTGAATCATGGCGCTTTGGAATTATTCAGACTTTCACCATTTGGGTGAATCTGCCGTAACCTGTGTGCGGGGGGCGAAAAACCTCTGTTTTCGGCAGTTTCTCTGCGTACTCTGCGGCCTCGGCGGCTCTGCGTGAGAACACAAAAACGCGGAATCTAGGTTAAATTGATGAACCACCGCAATGCTTGAAAACCACGGGGCACACGGAATACACGGAATCTGTCGTGAAGGGCGCTGAGCGCCAGCTGAGAAGAAGATAGGTGTCGGCTGTGCCGCCTAAGTGGCCCTACGGGCCTAAATGGGGCTGCGCCCCTAAGTTGACTTGGCGGGAAGGGGCGCTTCGCGCAAGCGGGGAAGCGGTCGTCTCACGTCCCGCATGTCGCTCGTCGCGTGTCGCACGTCTCGCGCTGAGAACGGTCGCGCCCCGTCGCGTCCGTAATGTGTATCCGGCGTATCCGGCTTAACACGCTTTACCGGCTTGTCCGGCTTACCCAGCTTACCACGCTTCCCCGGCCTAACCCGCTCACCCCGCAAAACCAATACCCGATACCCAATTGGAACTGGCGTCATTGGCCATTGGCAACAGGGCCTAAAATTCGTTGAAAATAGGATAACTCCGTGATTGACACGGCCGTTTGGTTTGATTAAGATACTTCTCTCTTTCCTGTGGTGGAAGGGACTCGTCTTGAACTGGACATAGGCAGAGGAAGGCAGCATGATGAAGCAGTTGAGTTTATTGAAGGTTGGATGTTGTGCGTTTGCAGTTCTCGCGACTTCGGTCGCGTGGAGCGAGGACGAAACTGAAAATGTGAACGCCGAGGCGCAGACGGAGGACGCGAAGACGGAGGAGAAGGCAAAGGCCCCCGAAAACGTCCAGCCGCTCTCCCCGTTGACGCAGCTCTCTCGGATCATGGGGAGTGTCACGGTGACGGATCCCGATGTCGGCAAGTCGCAACTTGGTATGCAGGGGAAGCGCTATCCGACGGGATCGATCTTTGAGACCGACGCGAATTCGACTGCCGTCCTCCAGTTCTCGTCCGTTGACAGCGTGCGGCTTTCCGCCGGGGCTGCCGTCCAGATTCTCGCGGGCGAGAATCCCGAGATGTCCCGCATCATCAAGCTGATTCGCGGACAGATCCAGACCTTCTTCCGCGATAATGCGCCGGACGGGATGTTTCAGGTCGAGACGCCGAACGCCGTGTTGAAGAACGTGGTCGGGAAGGGGGACTACACCCTGACGGTCGCGGGTACGGATGAGACGCTGCGGATCGCCACGATTACGGGGAGCTGCCTCGTGGAGGGGCCGCAGTACAGCATTCCCGCCCTGCGCGCCGCCAACACGCTGTCGGTGTTCACTGCCGCCGACCGCACCCTCAGCCGCCTCTTCGGCGAATCGGGCGAGTATGTCATCGTGCTGGAGAACGGCACGGAGGAGCCTCTGCAGTACAAGATGTCGCCGCAGGCCGTGGTCAAAATCTACCGGCAGCATGCGAAGGTTGGCGGGCGGTTGATCGTCGCCACGATGGTGATCAGTCCGAAAGAGACGTTGGAGCATCGTTTCCGCTTTGCTATGGGGCGTCCCCAGCTCGTGCGAATCGATGAGGTCCGTCCGAAGGACGAAAAGGCTTCTGAAGAGACGGAAGGCGATCTGCCGGTCCTGTTGACCACCCAGAAAGAGGAGAAGGAAGGCGGAGAGGAGAAGAAGGAGGATCCGGTCGAATAACGGCGGGCCTCGATGGGATTTGGGGATTCGGCGGACCGCGCAACCGCGATTCCCCGTGAGTTGGAACTGCGCTACAATCAGTCTGGAAGTTATACCGTGTTTATCTATCATTTCAATCGCATGATCCGTAACAAGTTCTTGTGGGGGTCATTTGCCATCGTCGTTTCTCTGTTGTTTGCCATCGATGTCGATTCCTGTTTCGGTGGCGGCGACCGGTTCGCCGGCGGAACGGCGGGAAAACTCAACGGGAAGTCTGTTTCGAACAAGCAGCTGGACGAAGCCCGCGCCGTTGTCCGCGCGGAAATCCGTCAGCAGGAACGCCAGATGCAGATGTACGGGATGACGCCGCCGAAGGTCTCCGAGGACGAGGTGGAGCGTCGCGCCTGGCAGCAGATCGCCGTTTCCCAGACGGCTGCGGCGAACAAGCTGTCCGCCACGCAGAAGCAGTCGGTCAACCTGTTGCTCAATTCCTTCCGTGGTCAGAACGGGACGTTCGATCCGGCGGTGTACGGACAGTTCCTCCAGAACAGCGATCTCTCCCAGCAGTTCTTCGAGAACGTTTTCCTGCCCGGATTCCTGGAACGCCAGAAGTGCGAAAGCCTGGTGCGTACCGCGCAGTGGGCCTCTCCGATGGAAATGAACGACGAGCTGTATTCCTACACCGATCAGTTCACGGTTTTCGTCGCCTCCCTGTCCAATTCGTTCGAGAACGCGGACATGAAGCTGACGGACAAGGACTACGAGAAGTACTATCAGGAGAACACCAACTCCTTCGCCCTGCCCGACCGCATCGCCGTGCAGTATGTGGCGGTTCCCGTCACGAACTATCTCTCGTTCGTCACGGTGGATGAGGATGACGTGAGCGATTACTACGACCAGCACATCGACCAGTATCAGCGCACCGTTTCCAACAAGACGGAGAGCATTCCGCTGGCGGAAGTCCGCACCAACATCGTCAACGAGCTGAAGATGGAGGCGGCCGCCCATTGTGCGGCGACCACCCTGACCGCATACGTCGCCATGAGCGGTGTCAACACCAACGAGAACCTGCTGAAGAAACTCGCGGGCGATCTGAAGCTCACGGTCAAGGACTCCCCGCTCTTCGGCAAGAACGAGATGCTCTACTTCGCTGAGAACAGCTCGGAGTTCTCCTCCCAGGCGTTTGATCTGGATCCGGAAAGCAACCTCACCCGTTACGGCGTGGTCAAAGGCAAGAAGACGGTCTATCTGATCGACCGGACCAAGGAAGAGAAGGCGCATGTCCAGTCGTACAAGGAAGTGGCGGATCGCGTGAAGCGTCTCGCCGTCGAAAAAGCCCGTGCGGAAGCCTTCGACAAGGCGGCGAAGGAGGCCAAGAAGTCCTTTGAGAAGTCGCTCGCATCCGGCAAGAAGTTCGCCGACTGCGCGAAGGAACAGGCGATGAACGTCTCCACGCAGATTACCTTTGCCGTCCAGAACCTTCGCTCGAAGACGAAGTTCGACAACAGCTACGCCGTCGCCTACGGCGCCTTGCGCACGGCCGTGAAGGGGAAGGTTTCCGATCCCGTTCCCGCCAGCATCGACGAGAGCGCGTTCCAGCGCTTCCAGTTCGGCATGGACGAGCTGACCCGCTCGCTGGGCGGAAAGGCGCTGTTCGTCTATGTCGCGGACCGCAAGCCCGGTAATGTCTCTTCTACGGAGGCGCGCGAGATCCGTTCTGCGATCGAGGCGAAAATCGCCCGCCGTAACAGCGGAAACCTCTTTTCCGACTGGCAGAAGTGGAATCTGACCAGCAAGGGGTTCGAGCCCGTCCGCTCGTTTAGCATGGACGATACCGCCGCGAGCGGTGACGACGACTCGGATATCGACTGAGGCCGTCATGGTTGAGTGGAATATCCGCCCGCGCGGGCATGTTTGTTCGATTTGCGAAAAGAAGTTCGAGGACAAGCAGCCGTGTGTCTCTGTCCTGAGGGAGACGGAAGCGGGCGGATACGAGCGGATGGATTGTTGCGCGCCGTGCTGGAAGGGCATGACGCGCGACTGGGTTCCGTTCAGTTTTTGGGAAGGGGAGTATGAAGCCCCCCCGCCCCCGCAGCAGAAGGCGGAACCGGTCAAAAAGGATACCGCCGAGTCGCTTCTCCGCCGATTGGTCCTGCTGGACGATCCTGCCATGCGCAATGTTATCTATGTCTTGGCGGTGATGCTGGAACGGGCGAAGCAACTGGTGGAGCGTGACGCCAAGCCGCGTGAGGACGGTACCATTCTGCGCGTGTATGAGCACCGCAAGAGCGGCGACTCGTTTCTGGTTGTCGATCCCCGCCTCCGCTTGGATCGGCTGGGGGATGTCCAGCAGCAGGTGATCGAACTGTTGAGCGGAACCCAGACGCTGACCCCGGAAAACGCCACGCCTCCCGCTGAAGATGCAACGGCAAAGTCCGTCCCCGATGACGAAGGAATGGATGCCGCTCCGGAAGCGGGTACAGCTTGACCGTCCCCCAGATTCGCGCGGGATTGTTCATGTTGATTACGGTATCTCGCGCCGAGACGCGGAGGCACAGAGAATGGGATGGTCGAAATGCTTGACACGTTTAACACGCCAAGTTACAGACAAGCCGGTCGTCCGTGCTCGCACGGGAATGCACATGAGAGGTACTCGTGTTTTGCCTCACACGGAGACGCGGAGGGAGGGACACGTTTCATCGCGTTCGTGTGAGCAAGGATGGACGTTGTTTCCCTACAAGCTGACAGCTAGAAGCTAAGGTATAGACGAGGTTTCGTATGGAACGGCGCATTTTTCTTTCTCCCCCTTGGATGAGCGGTGACGAACTCTCGCTCGTTCACGAGGCGTTTGACTCGAACTACATCGCGCCTTGCGGTCCGATGGTGGATCGTTTCGAGCGCGTGTTCGCTTCCCGTGTCCAGATTCCATACGCGGTGGCTCTCGCGAGCGGCACGGCGGCGTTGGACCTGCTCTTCCACGAACTCGGCGTGACGCGCGGTGATTTCATCTTTTGTTCCGACCTCACCTTCATCTCTTCCATCGGTCCCGCCTTTCATCGCGGGGCGCGTCCCGTCTTTCTCGATTGCGATGAAGCGACCTGGACGATGAATCCGGAGCTGCTGGAGGAGGCACTGGCGGACGCAAATCGCCAGAACCGGTTGCCGAAGGCCGTTGTCGCGGTCGATCTCTACGGTCAGTGCTGCGACTATGACCGCATCGAACGCCTGTGCAAAAGCTACGAGGTGCCGTTGATTATCGACGCGGCGGAAGCGCTCGGTGCGCGTTACGGAACACGTTCGGCTGGGGATGCGGGAATGGCCTCCGTCTATTCCTTCAACGGAAACAAGATTATCACCACCTCGGGCGGCGGAATGCTCTGTTCCCGCGACCGCGGAATCGTGGAGCGTGCCCGCAAACGGTCCCAGCAAAGCCGTGAATCCGTTGCTTGGTACGAGCATCTGGAAGTCGGGTACAATTACCGGATGAGTAACATCGTGGCCGCGATCGGGGTAGGGCAATTGGCCCATCTCGATGAGATTCTGCGCAAGAAGCGCGAGATCGAAAGCTGGTACCGGGCGGGACTACCGGATTTCACGTTTATGCCGGAAGCGTCTTACGGAACCAGCAACCGCTGGTTGACCGTCGTGCAGTTTCCGGAACAGGGGGCCGGCAGGAACGGTACCCTTTCCGCGATGGTCGAGCGGATGCGGCAAACTCTGGAACAGGAAAACATCGAGAGCCGTCCCGTGTGGAAACCCATGCATCTGCAACCCGTTTTCCAAGGATGCCTTTGCTATGGCGGCAGCTGCTCCGAACGCCTCTTCGCGAACGGCCTGTGCCTGCCGTCCGGCGTCTCCCTGACGCGAAGCGACGCAGACCGCGTCATCGAGACGCTTCACGCCAGCTGAGAAGCGGGGAAGCTGAGAGGCTGAGAAGCGTGTGAAGCTGGATATTCCGGATAAACCGGATACGCCGGATATGCGTTACGGACGCGATCCATCCTGCGCAAGATAGTTAAATCGCTTCGCTTTAAATGGTGAAATGGACGACCCGCCGAGAAGCGACAGGAGTGTCGCTTCCCCGAAAGCCGACGGCGAGGGCGCCGTTGCTACGCAGCGTACTTTGTGCGAGACAAACTTGCCCTTATGTACATTTCCGCATGGAGTGCGGGTGGCGGGTTAACAAGACTTCACACGCGGAACGCTATTGGATCTGCAGACGGACCAGAACCGCATCATGATCGCTCGGGAACTTGCCGTTCGGGCGGTCGCTGCAGGTCACGTGACGCAGGACGCGCACATTACCGGTCGTGAAGACGTAGTCGATACGCGCCCGGTTTTGGGGCTTGTACCCGTGGTAGGTGCTGACCGGACCCTCATGTGGTGTCTCCGTGCGGAAGAGCGTGTCGCAGAGGGTTTGCGAGGCGGAGAAGATCGGATGTGTGAATGTGACCTTCTGCGAAACCTGTGGACCACGAGCCTGGATTATCTCCCGTTGAATGTCAGCGGGAATACGCTCGAAACTGTCATTGAGGTCGCCGGTGAGGATTACGGTCTCGCCCTGTGCGAGTCGCCTCATTTCGCGCAAGATCACCTCCATGCCCCGAACGCGCGCTTGGGTGCTGATGTGGTCTAGGTGCGTGTTGAAGTAGCGGAAGGTGCGTTTTGTCTTGCGGTCACGGAAGAGTCCCCATGTGCAGTTACGTGTACAGGCGGTTCCCCAGGATTTCGATCCGGGGACACGCGGTGTCTCGGAGAGCCAGAATGTATCCGACGCCAGACATTCGAACCGATCCTTACGGTAATAGATGCACATCGCCTCGCCCTTGTCGTTGGGGTCTCGGCCCACGCCGATCCGCCCCCATCCGGACAATGCCGCGTCGAGATCCGCCCGCTGCTTCACCGCCGCCTCCTGTACTCCCATGATCTCGAAACCGTGTTTGCGGATCACTTCGAGTACGCGCGGAAGGCGGTTGGACCAGGCGTTTTCCCCTTTGTCGGAAGGGCAACGGATGTTGAATGTGGCGAGGTTAAACGCATCTTCCGTCAGAGGCTCGGACAATCCCCAGTCGATGTATTGTCCGCCGATCGTCTGGTGGGTGGTCGAGGCGATGACGTTGTCTCCCGGGCGGAGCGCGGAAACCGCCTTCCCGTCCGGGGCGACCAGCTCGTAGTCGTTGATGTAGCCCGGGAAGTCGCCCGCCCAGACTCCGTTGAACCAGACACGGGTGTCCTCATCGTGGTGGAGCGAAAGGAGAGTGGCTTTCGGTACCGAATCGAGGTTCACGTGCCGTCTCATCCAAATATCCGGGGTGCCCCACTGGGTGGCGACCGACGAACCGGGCGTACCAGGCGTCCCGAATCCGCCGGGACCAGTCTTCCATCCCGAATCGTCAAAGTCAGGCTTCTCCCAGCCTTCCGGCGGCTTCTCAAAGGTGTACTTCCAGGTGATGTCTTTCGAAGTACGGCCCTCTGGCGCGATCACCTTGCACGGAGGTTTCATCTCCGCCTTCAACGGTGCGTAGAGGCTTGTCTTTGCGTGGTCACGAAGGGCGTATTTCTTCCAGATATCGCCGTGGCGGATCATCGGCATGAAGATGCCGCCAATGACGCTGCGTCCGATGAAGTGTACGTACTTGCCGCCGTCCGCCCAGTACCAGTCCGAGAAGGCGACACGGCTCGGTGTCTCGTTCGCGAACCGGTACACGCGATCCACGATCAGGTCTTGGTCTTCCCTGCGTCCCGTGAGCGTCGCGCACCACAGCTCCCAGTCCGTCTTGGTCCAGTTGCGCCGACTGTCGAGCGGCAGTCCGTACGGCTGGATCAGGGTACGGTACGCTTTCATCTCCGCTTCGGCTACCTCCTGCGGGAAAAGGTCCAGCCCCAGCACCCGATCCCAGACGAGGTTGTACTTCATCGACCAGGTGTCGGCGCGGTCGTACGCGAGACGGTAACCGCCCGCGCGTCCGTCCTTGGCGGCATCGATCCATTTCGGCACCATCTCCTTGGCGAGCTTGGCGTACTTCTCTGCTGCCGCGGATTCGCCGAGGGCTTTGGCGAGACGTGCGTAACAAGCGAGCGCGACGATGGATTTCGCGGCTAGATTCGCGTTGTGCGCGAGGTGCCCTGCGAAATCGTCGGTGCAGAGCTGGTTCCCGGGATCGAATCCGAACTTCGCGAGGTACTCGGCCCACTTCGTCACCGTGGGCCACCAGCCGGCTGCGAAGTCAGCGTTGCCCTCGATGTGGGCGAGGGCTGCCAGCCCAATAATCATGTTGCCGCATTCTTCCACCGGCATGAGTTTCGTTTCATCCTTTCCTCTTTCGCCCCCGCCGTAACGCTGCTGGTTTGCGAGAGGGTACTGCCCCAGATCGTGCGGGGCGAAGGGCCACGGCCAACGCGGGTGAGAGGCGTACACCAACACGGGCGCGAGCATGGCGCGGAAGAGGGTGGGACTCATCAGCAGCATCTGCGGCGATTGCGGATAGAGGATGTCCACCGTGCCGATACAACCATTGGAGTCTTGTTCCTTCGAGAAGTAGAGCGGCTGGTTGTTGCGGTCCGCTACCAGTTTGCATGCGGTGAAAGTCTGGCGGAAGGCGAGACTCGCGAGTTGTGCATACTTCTGACCGCCGACCTTCACCAGGTCAGCCGTGAACTCCGCATCGAACGCATCCAGCCGACTGAGGATCGCCGTGCGTTCCGCCTCCGCCTTTTCCAGCATGGCTGTGAACGAAAGACCATTGCGGCGCCACCACGCGGGTAGGTCGTCGCCAAAGAACTGGATCGAGCGGATGTCATCGTAGGCGAGGAGGAAATGCGACTCGCCATCCTTCGGTGCGCTAGGACCTGCCAACCAAGCCCAGCCCCAGTCACAGCGCATGTGGTCGCCGCTGTACGGACGGCGCTGCTGGACGCGACCGATCGACATTGCGGGAAGCCCCGCGACGGTGCAGCGGTTGGTCGTCATCTGCGCCTTGTCGTCATTCGTGGCGAGTGCGGGTGAAATGGTTGCGCCCAGCTTCCACTCCTTCGCGCCTTCTACACGCGCCGTCACGTAGGTGACGGGACGTGAGAAGACATCGAGGTCATCCGCGAGCTTTGCCGTCGAGAATGTCAGTGTTGCCTTCAGCGCACCTTCCGCGAAGGTATATACCGTCTGGAGGGGGCGGACCTCGACACTCGTCTGCGGTAACGGCGGCAAGTCCTGCGGTTCAAGTCCGCACAGCCGCCAGGTCTTCCCGTCGGCGACAAGCGTCACCGAGATCGGTTGCTTCGCGCCGGTCCAGTGTGTCGTCTCCGCATCCGTCAACTTGTCTGCGGCGCTCCACACGCTAAAAAAGGGATCAACCGAAACCAGCGGCACCGCCGGTGGACGAAACGCCACCGCATGAGCCGAAACGAATCCGATCGCAACGGTGGTCATAACACCGACCAGCCACTTTTTTCCATTGACACTTGTCATCCTCACACCTCTTGTTCCCTTGCCTAGTTTCATTCGCGTCCGCATCATCCTGCGTACCGCTGTCACAACCAGTTTAACACAGGATCCTCGTAGGAACAAGCCTGACCTAGGGGCTAGTAGCTGGTAGGTGTTAGCTGGTAGCCCCTCCCGCTCGCGCGTTGCGTGAGTGATTCGATTCAGATAACACTATACTACACGCCAGAGGTTGAAGTTATAGACGAGGTGGTTCAGTGGTTAGGTAGTTGGGGGTGGTGGTTCAGGAAAGTTATCCGCCTGGACATTCCCGCGTATTCAAAGGGTAACGGGTAACAGCTTGCCGAAAGGCAGGGATTTGACAACAACGGGAACAACATCGAGAACAACTTGAATCGGGACGGCTCGTAACCGCCAGCTGGATGGGAACGGTCGAGCCTGCCGCGTGTCGCTTGTCTTACGCGAAGGCTTGAAGAACGGGAGGGTCGCGCCCCGTCGCGACCGTATTGCTGAACATACGCTTTTGCGCCTACAACCTGACTCGCGTAGTTCCGTCAGGGATGTCGCGGAGTGTGACGAGTCCGGCCCCGATTGTCGCCCAGGCTCCGATGGCGCGTTGCTGAATGGTGCCACCGAGCGTACCCACGAGAGCACCTTCTCCCACGGTGCATTCTCCCGAGATGCAGACTCCGGGGGAGAACTGGCACCAGTCATCCGCCTGGACATCGTGTCCGATGCAGACATGATGGTTTACAATCGTGCCGAGTCCCAATTTCGCGCCGACGGAAACCACGCTTCCGATTCCGACATAGCTGCCCGCTCCCAACTTGACATCCGGCGCGATCACGGCCGTCGGATCTACAATCGTTTCCGGGACGAGTCCTTTTTCCATTGCCTGCGCAAAGACCGCCTTGCGAATTTTGTTGTTTCCGATCGCGCAGAAGAACGAGGCGCCGGATGGGAGTGTGGCATCCGCGAGTTTGCCGAGCAGGGGATAGTTCGAGCACGTGCCCGCTTGGAGAGCAGGGGCGTCATCACAGAAGCCGAGGATTTCGTAGGCGGGACGGATCTGCTGGATTCGTTCCATCACCCAGGCGATCTCGCGCCCCAATCCGCCTGCCCCAACAATCACGATCTGTTTCATTTGTCCTCCTTGCGTTTCGATGCCGTTCCGAGAAACTCGCTTGCCGTCGCCTCGCCTTTCATGGTGATTCCTTTCCGTGACAAGACTTGCCACAAGGTCATTCCCAGAATCTTGATGTCGAGCCAGAACGAGCGGTTGCGCACGTACCACACATCGTACTCGAATTTCTTCTCCCACTCGACTTCGTTCCGTCCGTGTACCTGCGCCCATCCCGTGATTCCCGGCAGGGCATCGTGCCGCCGCGCCTGCTCCGGCGTGTAGCGTTCCAGATATTGCGTGAGTAGGGGGCGTGGCCCGACGAGGGACATCTTTCCGGCGAGTACGGAAAAGAGTTCGGGAAGTTCGTCCAAGCTTGTCGCGCGAAGAAATTGACCGAACTTTGTTAACCGCTCGGCATCACTTTCCGTCCCGATTTTCATCGTGCGGAACTTCCGCAACTGGAACGGAACCGAGTTGAATCCGGGACGCGACTGGCGGAAGAAGACGGGGCGTCCTTGAATCAGGAGCGTGAGGAACGCGACCAGCAGAAAGAGCGGAAACCAAAGCGGGGACGTGAGTAGGGCCAGGGCACAATCGAAGATACGTTTGGAGAGCGGTGCGGTCAGGGGCAGTCGATTTTCGCGGTGTTGGAAGGATTCCAGAAACGCGACAACTTTCGGATAGATGCGTGCGGAATCGAACTCCTCCTCTGCCATTCTCCGGGAATTTCTGGATGCGTTTTGCGGAAGGGATTGAACCGCCTTGATTAAACTGTCGGTATCGCCGACTTGATACCAGCATCCCGCTTGATACCGATCCAGCAATTCCCGAGTTTCTCCCGATAGGCTGTTGACAATGGGAAGGCCAGTCGCCGCGTAGTCGGCGATCTTGTTGGGAACGGCAACCCCGGAACGGTCAAACATGGGGATGACGCCGACGGTCGATCGGGCGAGCAATTCCGCTACATCCCGTTCCTGCAGGAATCCGTGGAACCGGATGTTCTCGCTTCCGGCTGCCAATTTCTGGAGTCGCTCTTCTTCCGAACCGCTTCCCGCGATGTCCAGTGTCCATCCCGTTTGGATCGCGGCGTGGATGACCGTCTCCAAGTCATACGAGCGACCGAGATTTCCCAGATAGACAAGGGACGGATTCGTATCCGACGGTGCCGCGCCCGGGGCCGGGCGTTCTGGCGGCAAGTCGATTCCGAGATAGGCGGTCAGCACGGAACCGCGGCATCCCCGTTCCTTCGCCCAGTTGGTGTAACTGTGACCGACGGCGAGAATGCCGTCCGCGTGACGGCAGGCCATCCGCGCTTCGCGTTCCAGCGGGAAGAGCAAGTGGAAAGGACGCGCCCACGAGGGAAGGACTTGGTAAAACAGATCCGGCCAAAGGTCCTGGATGTCAATCACGAACGCGCATTGGAAACGGGAGCGGAAAAAGCGGGCGGCGGATGCGCTCGATAGAGGGGGCAGGCTCGCCACGATCAAGTCGGGATACGCCAAGCGATTCACCTTGACTTCCCGAACCGCCGTATTTCGCCACGTTCGCGCGAACGCACGGTGGCTACGGAAACGCCGCAACGAGACCGCCTGCCGGTAGGGAATCGTCGGCAGCAGAAACATACGGACGCCGTCTACATTGACAAACGTAGAGGGCAGGGGACGCGGCGCTTTCGTGGCGTGGCGAAAATCACTTGTCCACCAGACGACATTGTAACCGTGCGCAACCAGCTCGCGGCCGATCATCGCGTAACGCTGTCTCCTGCCGCCTTCTTCGGGAAGGTTGTCAAAGGGATTGCAAAGCCAGATCGTCATGTTGTCGCGTTCGCTTCACTTTCCTTCACGAGACGGAGCGCCAGTTGCGCGGCGGACGCTGCGTCCGGCGAATAGCCGTCCGCACCGATCTCATCGGCGAAAGCCTGCGTGACAGGCGCACCGCCGATGATAACCTTTGCGTCGATTCCCGATGCATGGACGGCCTCGACGACGGCCTTCATGTTCAGCATCGTGGTGGTGAGCAGGGCGGAGATGCCGATGATCTTCGCCCCGTTCTCTTTCGCCAGCGAGACGAACTTTTCCGAGGTGACGCCGATTCCCGCATCCACGACCTGGAATCCCGCGCCCGCAAGCATCATACCCACCAGGTTTTTCCCGATGTCGTGCAAGTCGCCTTTGATCGTTCCGATCACCGCCGTGGCGACGGGTTTGACACCGGACGCCACCAACTGTGGACGCAAGACAGCCATTGACTCCTTCATGGCTTTTGCGGCAAGCAGAAGATGTGGAACAAACTTTTTCCCTTGCTTGAAGAGTTCTCCCAATTCGCCCATCCCGGCGCAGAGACCGTCATCCACGATCTGTGCGGCGGAAACGCCCTTCGCCAACTCGTTCTTCACCTCTTGGATGACGATCGGGGCCTTGCCGTTGAGAAGAGCTTCTTTCAGTGCCTCAAACATGGTCGATTGGTTCCTGAATGGGAGGGATGTCCGAACGAGGGCAAGTCTCCTTTTTGTTGGCACGTCTCTCCAACGTTTCGATCCGTGCGAGGAGGGCGGACTGGCTGGCGCGGAATTGCTCCTGCTCGTCATTCCGGTCGCGTCTCATCTCGCTCAACTCCTGTTCCCGCTGGCGCAGGAGTTCTCGGACGCTTTGGATATCCGTCTGCGTTTTCTCCGCCCTGCCGAGTTGTTCGTTGAGATGGGCGGCCTCGCTCTCCAGCTGTTTGATTCGCTGGAGCAGTTCATTTTCGCGCGCGTCATAGAGTTGCTTCTCGCGCTGGGCTGCGAGGTTCTGGTTTTCCAACTGCGCCCGCAGGTTCACAACCTGTGAATCATACGGCTGGTTACGCAGGGTCCGCTGGGTCATGTCGATGGGACTGCTCCCCAAAATCCGCAGGTACTTTCGGCGGTGGTCCAGCATCGTCTGCTGCCGTTCGATCGCCAACGCCTTGAGCCGTTCCAGGTAACCGTGTTCATCCTCCAGCGACTGGGAAAGCGTGTCCGCCTCCTCCTTGACGAGGGCATAGACTGCGGCCTGATCCATCTGGAACTTTCGAATCGCCTCCGGCGGAAGCGAACAGCTTTTCTCCAGTTCTGCCTGCTTCTTCCGTGCCTCCAAATCGCGCTCGTTGGAGGTCTTCAGCAATTCCGCGAAGTCCTCATTCGCTTTCTCGATTTTTGCGTTCAACTCGTCGATTTCCGATTCAAGGGAGAGGATTTTCGCGTCGCGTTCACTGATTTCCTGCTGGGAGTTTTGCATCTCCTGCTCGTGCGCCGCGTTGTTCGCCCGTATCTTCTCGCGGAGCGCGTCCCGTTCCTGCTCCGCCTCCTTCAGCGAGGCGCTGAACTTTTCCAGCTCGCGGATCTGATGCTGCTGGCGAGCGACGAGGGACTCCAGCGACTTGACCTTTTCCTGCAAGACCAGCTCCGTTTCGCTTGGTCCCTCCTCCTGCGCGGGTTTTTCCTCCGGTTCCTTTTCCTCCGGTTCCTCTTCCACAATCTCTTCCGATTCCTCGCTGCTTTCCGTATTCGTCAGCAACTTCGATCCGGCGGGGACGCGCCCGCTCTTCAGCAGGGTTTCGGCGGCGATCCGGTTGAACGGTCCTCCGAGGTTTCCGTTTCCCATGTCGATATAGACGTTCATCGCCAGTTCCGGAACCGATTCAGCCGAACTCCAGTCCTTTTGATCCAGGGAAACCTCGTGACCGGGAAGTACGCGGCCTTGTTCCGCCCATTGGAGCAGGGTGGACGTCGAGACCGGCCCATACACGTTTGAGCCGCCCGTCCTCAGATACCACATTCGGTTGTCGTTCTTCTCTGCCATAGACTTGCTCCTTTCCGTTTATTTCTTCAAAAACGATGCCATCTGTCCGGACGCGCGCATGGCGGCAAGTTCTCGCTGAACTTGCGCCTCCAACGCCGCCAGCGTTTGTTGCTGCTGTTGTCCCGGTTGGAAGGGACTGTTCATCTGCGCCGCGGCTGGAGGTGGCTGTTGCCGGTACGGCTCCGATTGCGGGGTGACCACCTCCGCTTCCACGACCTCCACCTGTTGTGTCTCGTTCGTCCGTTTCCGGTTCTCCAGCTCCGCTTCAAGTTGCCTGACGCGCGCTTCCGCCTCTTCCTTCTCCAGCCGGATGGTTTCGATCATGTGGTCTTTCTCTTGCCGCAGGGTCTCCCGCGCCAGGTTTTCCGTCTCGATCTGCTTCCGCGCCAGCTCCGTTTCGCGCTGAAGGTCAAGCTGGATTTTCCGCAAAGCGTCGATTTCCTGCTGGAGCGATTCGTTGAGCATCAGCGAGGAGGCGAGTTTCTGTGTGGCTTCTTGCGCTTGATTGCGCGCCTCCTCCGCATCGGTTGCGCTCACCCGTTCCTGCTCCTTCGCCCGCTGCAGAATGTCCTTCATGTTTTCCAGCTCCGCTTGAAGGGTGATCACCTTTCGCTGTGCGAGTTGCTGCTGCTGCAGGGACGAAGAGAGTTGCTGGCGTTGCGTGGAGAGTTGCGCAGATGCGGTCAGCAGCTCCTGCTCCATCTTCTTCTCTTTCTCGGCGGAACGCGCCAGACTTTCCGCCTGTTCCTTCGCCGTCTTCTCCTGCGCGAGATAATTCGCCTGGACATCCGCGAGCTGCCGCCTCAAATCGTTCAGCAGGATCACCGCGCGATCCATTTCGTGACGGTGCGCCTCGACTTCCGTGCGGGCATCTAGTGAGAGACGATGGTACACTGAGGCACCAGCCGGAACGCTCTTGTCGCGAATCAAACTTTCCGCCGCGCTCCGCGTGATGGGACCGTAGTAGTTGCCGGGCGAGAGTTCAACCAGCCACTCCATCTGCAGTTCCGCGACATCCGACGCATTGCGCCAATGCGTACCGTCGGGCGAGATCTGGTCCGACGGGCCGATCCTGCCGTCGGTTGCCCACCCCAGCAGACTTTCCCAGACAACCGGACCGAACTGGTTTCCCTGTTCGTCCTTCAACAACCATGTACCGGAGGTATTCACTTCTTGAAGATTTTGGTTTCGGGTTTCACACCGGCCTTCCCTTCGGGGAAAATACCCGCCATTTCCGGTTCAAGCTGGAAAAGACGCAGGGTATCCTTGTACTTCTTTTGGAAGAAGGGAAACCTTTCGGTGAAGAACGCGAGCAGTTCCGCGGATTCGGATTCAACCGCTTTGCCCTTGTAGCGGACGAATGACTTGCCGTCGCTCTGCGTGGCACAGACCTCGATTTCGGGGCATTGCTTCAGTTGTGTGTAAACTTCCTTCTTGGTCGAGGTGGCGAGAATCAGACGGTTGTCGATAATTGCCGTGTACCCGAACGGGCGCACGCGCGCGGCGGTTCCGTCGAATGTCGCGACATACATGCACTTTGCCTGTTCAAAGGCCAGCGCCACATGCTGGAGGAAGGAATCCGACTGCGATGAATCTTGACGGAACGTCAGATACGATTTCGGTGTGTCCGCGAGAAGAACGGAGGCCAGCCCGCAGCAAACGAGAGAAAACAGAACTTTGATCCGCATGGTTTATCATCCTTTCAAAAGGTACATTATAGACTTTTCGCGGAAAAAAGAAAAGCGAAGGTTTCATATTGCTGCGATGCTGAACACGCCTTGAGGCTCTAGAATCTCTAGAGCCTCAAGAACCTCTGCCCCATCAAGTCACGCACGGTCATGTGCGGGGACTAGTGGTTTTGGGTGCGCAGAGGAGGTTGTTTCCCGTTGGATTGCGCGGTGCCGGTCTGCCGCCCCATTTCGTCGCGGTAGGTAACCCGACCGTTCTGCTGCTGTTGCGCGGTGCCGGTCTGTCGTCCCATTCCGTCACGGTAGGTGACACGTCCGTTCCGTTCCTGCGCGGTACCGGTCTGCCGCCCCATCGCGTCCCGGAAAACGGTACGCCCATTCTGTTCCTGCGCGGTGCCGGTTTGGCGTCCCATCGCGTCGCGGTAGGTGATCTTTCCGTTGGAACCGATTTCGGCGGTACCGGTTTGGCGTCCCATCGCATCACGATAGATAATCTTGTTTCCGTTCCGTTCCGCCGTTCCGGTTTGGCGCCCCATCGCATCCCGGAAAACCGTCCGTTCTGCGGCAAACCCTGTCGTGGCGGCGATTACCGCCAATAGCATCACGAGTTTATTCATACGCTTCCTCCTTGATTGCCTCGCACAAAAGAATATTACCATATTTCCTCCCAGTTTATAAATTATTTTTTCGAAATGCAGAAGTGAACAAAAAAAACGAAAATTCCGCTTTTCAATTGTGGGGCGTTTTGCTAAACTATCGCCACTTTTCGCCAGCATAGCTCAGTTGGTAGAGCTACTGATTTGTAATCAGTAGGTCGGGGGTTCGAGCCCCTCTGCTGGCTCCAGCTTCAAACGCAGGGAAAACCCAATTCAATCACGGTTTTCCCGCGTTTTTGTTTTGAGCCGTTGTCCTTCCACTTTTCTTTGTCTTCATGGTTGCCTGTCGTTAAAAAGATGTTTCATCCTTACCTATAAGTTAGCCCGACGCCCGCACTTTGCTCTGGGAATACACATGAGGGTAAGTTTGTCTCACGCAAAGAGTGCAAAGTACGCAGAGGGAAACTTGTCATCAAATCGGGGAAGCGACACACTCGCTTTGCGAGGCTACAGAACAGAATCAAGCGGCAGGAGTGCCGTTTCCCCGAACGTCTCGCTTAGAACTCTGAACTGATAGATAAGGTGGTTCAAGAAAGTTCTCCTCCTTTACATTTCCGTATGACATACTTGCGACGGGCTAACTAGCACCTATCCCTCAATCGAACGCAATCGATTGTGATCGACAGGGATCGATCTTGTACCTACCGCTTAGAATTTGTGTAACGTAGAAACCATCGAAAATTGAATCTTTGTCAAGTAAACCCGGAGTTCGCGAAATGTCCTGAGAATCGTAAGTTTGCTGAATGGACGGTGCTGAGAGTTCCGTGTATTCCTTGGTCTTGAAATCATCCCGAAAGGTAACAGAGGTTCAAAGCGTAAGGAAAATTCACAGGAAATAATATGTGCCATATTAGACCAATGAATTTGTGAACGGAACGGAAATTAGGCTATAGGGGTACACCTAGCACTTTGCAAGTTTGCGATACGATACAAGGTCATCTGCCGTGATGTCAGATGCGGCTACAAGGTGATAGTGTCTTTCGTCCACAAGTTTGATTTCACCATTAATTTCTATCAATTCGAACATCGCGATTTTCGTCGGTGTGACGAACTGAACAGAAACAGGGCGACATATCAAGTCTGGGAACTTGGCCGCGCAACAGGCGATGTTTTGATCTGTCTGTACGACACCGTGCTGGTCATGTCCCCCCCTTTGCTTGCACAGGAACGACATACTGGCGTCCGTGTTTGTCAACACCGACGTAGATTTCGTCGATCTCAATTTGTCCAATGCCTTTTACTGTTGTACGTAGGTGGTTTTGGAGTGAAAACACGGTAATGCCGAGGAAGATATCTACCAGACGGTTGTAACGCACCTTTGCAAGAAGGGCTTGTTCGTCACCAAGGGCATAATTTCCAATGATTTCGGGTGTCGCGTCAGGAATCTTTATTGGCAACAAGCATGTTCGCGGCAAAATGCGACTAAGCGGAACAAGCCGAAATCGGTACATGGCTGTTCCTGCACCTTCGATGATCCATTCATACCCTTCTGGTTGCGTTGCTAGTATCGAATCAGGAAGATGTTTGCGATATCTGTATGAATATACAACGTCGCCGATGTTTTTGGGGCGTGGAATTTTTAGCACCTTTACTGCATCAGTAATCTCGTTCCGAGAGAACGAAAATTCATGAAGTCCTTTTTTAAAGTGTGCAGCAAAGATGTATTCCATTACACGCGCATAATTGCTGCCGACATCAGTTTTTTTCTCCATATCACTTCCTCTTCCTTTGTGCGATAACGTTACGCGGTACGCCAAAATGATCTGCGGCATTGCGCATGTCAAATTCGAGCAATTCTTCTGCACCCGTCTCAATGGGTGTTTCGGGCTTAACCGGAGTAATACCCATTGCCTTGACAATTTCCGCACCAACCGCACGTGCAAGAAGCGGCGGAACACTATTCCCGATCTCTCTAAATCCGTGCCATTTAGTCTTATTAAACCGAAACCAATCGGGATAGGAGTGTATTCGCGCTGCCTCACGAACCGTTATTACTCGCGGAAAATCCGGATGGATCGGACGAGGCGAAGTGAATCCACCTCTTGCACTATCCGTACCTGCGCGAAGTGTATTCGACTGTCCGTCCCACGCCAATTTGAAGAATCTACTGTGAGGTTCCGTCTCACCCTGTGGTGCGGCAAGAAACCTTTGTTTGCTAATATCTCCGTGTTTCGTGCGCCAACTAGCAGTTAACCTTCCCAAGTCGAATATCCGATCATATCCAAAATTGCTATCATCGTAACGTAAGCATCGCAAGCGTTGTGCATAATACGACCTCGTCTGCCATTGAACAGCCACCGAATCATCATCCCAAAGCTGATCAAACAGGTCGGCATCAGGTAAATCGCTAATTGCCTCACGAATTGTAACCTTCTCCTTCTTCGGCTTCGGATATGTCGGCAGTTTTTGTCCCGTACGGGCAGCTATTAGAAAAAGCCGTTCGCGTCTCTGGGGCACGCCGTAATCAGCTGCGTTGAGGACTTGATATGGAAGAAGAATATTGTAATCGATCTTCTTCAGTTCATTGATCAATTCGGTTAGGAATTGGGCATGCTTTCCGACTGTCAGCCCCTTCACGTTTTCTAAGACACTGTATTTTGGACGCACATCTTTTACTATACGAAGGAAGTGTCTGATCAGTTGATTTCGAGGATCATCGAGTGCACGTTTTCCGATCATTGAGAAACCTTGGCAAGGCGCTCCTCCGAATACGACATCAACATCGCGTTTTCCAATCCCGGCCCGCTTGCGGATGTCTTCACCTGTAATGTTTTTTATGTCTGCGCAGATGGTTGCCGCATTCGGGAAATTGTATTCATGAACGGCGGCATGTATCGGATCAATTTCTACTGCTGCCACAACATCAAAACCGGCTTGTTCAAAGCCGAGAGATAGTCCTCCGCATCCAGCAAATAAGTCTATCGCTATGGGGCGTAAATTGCCTAATGAAGTTCCTCTCGTGTTTTTCATCACGGAGAAGAAGTCCATCTGTACTGGGTTGAACGCCTGCGCTGTGTTACACCTTTGGAAGAATGGGCGAATACGTTCGAAGATGTTTGGTATCGATTTTCCGCCACATTGCGGAATCGGTTTTTCAAAAAAATCGGCATCGATTTTCCCCGTCCAACGAGTGGAACACACAAAAACATCTGCTTGGGTATAGAGTTGTGTTTCGTCCACCTCGTCCCGCAACTCAAAGAGCGCGTATTTTTCGCCGTGGCTCCTTTTCGAAACCTTGTAACCATTGTCGGCTAACCACTCGTCATTAACATCCCGGAAATATTTTGCAGCGTGTGCGAGAACTGGCAAGTCATTCGCATATACTGCGAGGTGCGTAACAGATGCATAACTCCCTCCCAGACATCCCTTCGGAATCGGCAAATTATAAAGTTTCCTTTCCCGTATCCAGTCGTAATTGTCAACACGACAGGTACAGACCATTACTTTCTTCAACTGTTTTTCATTTCTCATGGCTAGAAGGCGTTGATAATGTTTCCATTTTATCAAATTTTGGAGGAGGAAAAAACCTAAAACACCACATAATTATTGGGCATTTCCTTTTGGCAAGGTTCAATAGAAATTCTACCGGTATTTGGACTGAGAGAATGTTCTGTCTCCGACTGTGGGACGAGCTTGCCCTCCTGCAGGACCAGGACGCGGGAACAACGGGCTGCCATTTCGGGCGAATGCGTCACCATCACCAGTGCCAGATTCTGCTCTTTGGAAAGTTCTAGCAACCGATCGATGACCTGCCGCCCTGTCGCGGAGTCAAGGTTTCCCGTCGGCTCGTCGGCGAGGATGATTTCGGGATTGTTCATCAGGGCACGCGCCAGCGCAACGCGTTGCTGTTCTCCTCCGGAGAGTTCCAGCGGCTTGTGCCGGGCGCGCTCGGCCAGTCCGACCTCTTTCAACAACTGCAGGGCGCGTTCACGCATTCCCCGCTTGGAGAGGGTTCCGACCGCCATCGCCGGAAGGAAGACATTTTCGACAATGTCCATTTCGGGCAACAGGTGGTAGGATTGAAAAACAAAACCGATTTTCTGCGCACGGATCGCGTTCCGTACACGCTGGTGTCCCCGGTACAGAGACACGTCATCGATCAGCACATCCCCGGCCTTCGGACAGTCCAGCCCGCCCAGCACATGCAGGAGGGTGCTTTTGCCCGCACCGCTCCGCCCGATGATTGCAACGGTCTCACCCCGTGCGACTTCCAGATTGGCGTCGATCAACACATCGAGCGTCGCATGGGGCAGCTTGTAAGATTTGGAAATCGATTGCGCGGAAAGCAACATGGTTCACCTACTCATTTCGTAACGATTGGACAGGATCCTTGCGGGCCGCGATCCATGCGGGGAGAAGACTCGCCAGTGTGCAGAAGAACACCACGAGCAACACGACTTCCGCCACTTCATACGACGTGACGCGCCAAGGGATACGGGAAAGCCCATACACATTTTTCGGGAAGACCTCCACCCCCATCTTCGCCAACCACTCCACCATCGTTTGAAGGTTGTTCAAAACCAGAAACGCGGCGCCGATTCCCAGCAGGACTCCCGCAACGCACTGAATCCAGCCGTGTATCACAAACACGCCCATAATCTGCCGAGAAGAGAATCCCAGCGCCTTCAACAATCCGATCTCATCTGTCTTCTGCACCGTTAGCACGATCAGCGTGTTCATCACGCAGAAGATCGCGACGACCGTAATGAACGCGAGCAGCAGTGCCATCATGTTTTTCTCGACCGCCAGCGCGTTGAAGAGCTCCTTGTCAACCTCCTGCCAAGTCCGGACATGGAATCCCGGCGTCAACTTCCGTACATCCTCCACCACCTTTTCGAACGCGGCTGTCTTCTGCGGCTCCCGGCACTTCAGGGAGATCGTGTGTACCCCAGTCTTCATGCCCAGCAGATCTCGCGCGACATGTAGCGAGACAATCGCGAATCCGCTGTCGAACTCGTTTTGCCCGGAGTCGAATATCCCCGTCACGGTCAGCCTTTCGGGGAAATAAATCTCGTCCTTTTCAACCAGGTTCATCGGGGAATAGATGAAAATCTCGTTCCCCACGAAGACGCCCAGCTGACGCGCCATGTCAATGCCGAGGACGACGGAATCGCCCTCCAGGTCAAACCTGCCTTCGACCATCCGATCCAGCTTCATCACTTTGGTCGCGCGCTCGGAATCCGTGCCGATCACAATCGGGGCGACGACCTGCTTCCGGTATTCCAGCAACACGCGCGTCTCGATGCTGGGGGCTGCCGCCACGACTCCTGGAATCTGTTCCAGCCGTTGGCAAAGCTGCTGTTCCTCCTGAATCACGCGCCCCGAATTCGCGACCAGCGTGATGTGCGGTTTGAAGTCGAGAATCTTCTCCCGCCACAGATCGCCGAATCCGGTCATCACCGCGCGGACGATGATAATGATCGCAACGCCCAGCACCATTCCCAGCACGGACACCAGCGTGATGATGCTGGTGAACGAACGCTTGGGGCGAAAGTATTTCAACGCGAGAAAAAATGAAAAAGGCATAAGCAAAACCTCCGCGCAGATCTCCGGTTACAGAGCCGCACCGCAACGCGACGAAACGGAACGGTGCCGGCGGACAGGCGTAATCGCGCCCTCGTCCACCAGACTGGATCAGTTCTCACGGACAAACCGCAGCATATCGTCGTAACACTCGTCGAGTTCCGCTTTCTGCAGTTCCGTCAGGAAAAGCTTTTCCAGTTTCCACTTCTTGTTGTCGCCCACGGCGGTCGTTCCCTGTTCCCCCTGTTTCGCTTTCAGGTACTGGCGGGAAACCGTCGTCTTGAACACGCCCTGCCGCTGGAAGTAATACAGCGAATATCCGCGCAGTCCGCCGGGCATTCCGCGCTGGTCGATCAGCAAACGGTAGAGCGCGTATGCCTGCGTCAACGTTCCCTTCTTGTCGCGGTCTTCCATCTGCCGCCAGATGTAGGCGAGCAGGGGCGCGTAGGCGCAACGCTCGGTGACCAATCCTTCCGATCCGCAACGGCGGCTCTGGTAAAGCCACTGCCAACCGCCCCATGCGCTGAATACGGTGTGCATCACCGGTTTTGCGGCCACCTCTTGAATCATCCGTTCGTTCGCCTTGTTCCCCTCGCTCTCTTCCTTGATGTACCCGAAGGTTTTCGGGTAACGTTTGGCGAGGTCAATCAGGAGCTGGACCGTCGGTGCCGGGCACGTATTGTTCACATACGTCTGGATGATCACGGGTCGCTTGATGATCGACGCCAGCCGCTCATAGTAGGCGCGGATGTCATCTTGCGTCTTCCCGTCGTCCGGTGGACGCGAGATCACGGCGAGATTCGTTTTCGGATACTTGGCGGCGATCCGCTCGACGGCCTCCGCCTCCTTCGACATGCTCTCGATTGTGCCGTTGCACCCCAACGTCAGCATGGCGTTCTTCCCCTCCATCGCGCGGGCGCACGCCTCAAAGCCCTTCACCTTTTCCTCGAAGGTCAACAGGTCAACCGCGTCATTCGACTGGCACCAGATCACACCGGGGCAGCCGCTGTCCGCCACGAACGCCACACCCTTCCCCAGCGACTCAAAGTCAACCGCGCCGTCCTCCAAATACGGAGTGGAAAGAATCGGGAACGGTCCGCGCATCCGGGGGTCGCCACCGCCAGGGGTCTTCTTGACAGCAGTTGTCCGTTCTAGGGCGGTTTCCGCCGCGCGCCCCGCCAAAGCGGTTCCCGCCGCCGCCAACATTAAAAAGCCACGTCTCTTCATTTCCGCAATTCCTTTCCTTAACCATCTGGGATGCAGCCATTGTACCATGCCCATGTCCGTTCGTCTAGAACGAAGGGAGAGCTTTGGGCGCTGCGCAGTGGGGAGGCTGGGAAGCAGATAAGTGGCGGCTGCGCCCCTGAAGTAAGTGAAATGGTTCAATGGTTAAATCGCCTCCTTCGGAGGCTTTAAATCAGCCTGATCCGCCCCACATCTAGATGGTTAAAAGATTCAATGGTTAAATCGCCGCTGACGCGGCTTTAAATCGACCTGATCCACTCGTCGGCGGCTCGCCAATTTAACCATTTAACCATTTAAAGCGAAGCGATTTAATTATCCCCGCTTTTCGGCGGATCGTCAATTGAACCATTTAATCTAGATTCCTCGTTTGGGTTCTCACGCAGAGCCGCTGAGACCGCAGAGTACACAGAGAAAGTGCCGAAAAACAGAGGCTTTTCGCC
>JAFSTA010000195.1 GCA_017450695.1 Kiritimatiellia bacterium
AATCACAATGCCATTTCAATTTGTATTTGTGGCAATGATGACAATTGTGCCAATTGTGAACAATCGGAGAAGTTATCTGAATCGAATCACGCACGCAACGCGTGAGCGGGAGGCTAAAAACCGAAAGGAATGGGGAGACTACTTGCCTGTGAAGCGGATAATTGTCATCATCGCATCCATCTTAACGATCGTATTCGGCACAGAATGTTCTCATGCGTTCGAGATTGTTTGGGATAAGCCGAACACTTTGACGGCGGGAACCTACGCACGAATACACAGGCTCAACGACTCGCGTCTCCTGCTCTCGTATGAAAAGGGTGGACAGAGTTACGTGCGCTTTTCCTCCGATGAAGCGCAGACTTGGTCTCCGCCCGTCTTGGCATTTCCACGTTCCCAGCGGAGCGTCCTTGCATGGGGGAATGCCAAACTGAATGCGTGCAATCCTGAATTCGCGCAACTCTCCAAGGGGAATCCGCACCGGCCGAACCGACTCATCCTTGCCTGCAACATGCGTCCGCAAAACCCGTTCGCGACACGTTTCCCGTATGCCATCGCGATCCGCGTTTCGGATACCCTCGGCGCAACCTGGAGCGAGATGAAAACCCTCTATCATTCTGACCCGCGTTTCGATTCGGACAAAGATACGAGATGGGGGTGCTGGGAACCGTTTATCCTGGAACTTCCTGACGGAACGGTCCAACTCTACTTCGCGGACGAAACGCCGTACCATGCGAAACGACGCAAATACCAGAACATTTCGGTCATGGAATCGAAAGACGGTGGAGAGACGTGGGGGAAACCGCGTGTCGCTTGCTACAAGGCGAGCGCACGCGACGGGATGCCGGTAGCGACGCTCCACGACGGATACATCTACCTGGCGATCGAAAGCAACCGGGCAAGCAGTCACCTGCATCCCGAAATCATCTCCACCCCGCTTGTCGGAAACTGGTCCACGCCTGTTCTTGCGAACTCTCCCTTTCGCTTTCATCCGGACCGACCGTGCGACGCCTACAGCGACTTCAAATCCGGTGCGCCGTATCTAATTCAGACGGAAAACTATTTCCTCCTCTCGTACCAGACATCCGAGGGATCCGCTTGCGAAGCCTCCGACAAACACGCCATGATGGAGGTGCTTGCTGCGCCGAAAACGGAAATGAAATCAGGGGAAGTCCCCATTTTCCGCGGTCGGACACGTCCGCTCCACCTCAATCCGAAAGAGGAACGCGGTCTTTGGAACTCGCTCTGTCCCCTCTCCGGCGACACCTTCCTCGCCGTAACCTCCACCAACGGTGTCCTCGTCACCATCAGAGGGAGAATCGCGGGACGGTGATTGGGGGGTTGGGGCAGAGTTAACTGGTTAAATCGCTTCGCTTTAAATCGCCGCTTCGCGGCTTTCAATTTCAAGGCCTCATGCCGATTTCATGTGAGCGCAGTGAACATGTAACCATTTAAAGGCCGAAGGCTGATTTAACCTAGATTCCTCTGTTGGACACTTTGAAAAACCACGGGACACACGGAAATCATAAGTTCTGTGGAACGGCGATTCCGTGAGTTCCATGTATTCCGTGGTGAATCCGTTTTCTGTTGTATTATGTGTCCGGGGGGTCGAAAAGACTCTGTTTTCGGAGCTTCCTCTGCGTACTCTGCGGCCACAGCGGCTCTGCGTGAGAACCGAAACGCGGAATCTAGGTTGAACTGTCCCATCAGGGTCGCGCCCCGTCGCGACCGCAACGCGTAACACGCCTTGTCTATAAGTTCCAAGTTCTGTGTTCTGCGCGAGACGTTCGGTGAAAGTTAAATCGCTTCGCTTGGAAATGGTTAAATGGACGAGGCGCCGAAAAGCGACAGGAGTGTCGCCTCTCCGATTATTCGGTCTGCTTTCCTTTGCGCGAAGCGCCCACCCTCATTTCCATTTCCGTACGGGGCGCGGGAGCGGGCTAACACGCTTACAATGTTTCCCGGATTTGCAGGATGCCGTCGTTGGCGATCTGAAGGTAGCCGACTCTTTGCGGGGGGATCTGGATGGCGTGTCCACCTCTCCCAGTCGAAACAGGGATATTCCCGCCATTCCAGAAGACCCACCCCGTCGCGCCTTTTCCCGGTACGCGGAACACTTCCAGCGACTCCGGTTCGGATGCGATTCGCGTCAACGCGACACCCGCCGCCTTCAACGCCTTCCCGTAGAGGTCGCGCAGGGATTCAAGTTTCTCCTTTCCTTGCGCCTCCAGCAAAACGCAGCTGTAGAGAACGGATCCCTTGCCGAGTTTGCGGGAGGCGGCAAAGAACCGGTTGTTCTCTGACAACAACGGCTCCGCATCGTCCAGCGCGATTCCCATGTCGGGATGCGAGTTGCCGCCACTCGCAAGGTCACTCGCGAATGGTTGACGGGGCGTGGAGTCTTTCGCATGTACACCGCAAAGGCGGGAAAGCCAATCCGTTCTCGGTTTTCCATCGGCCGCATTCCAAATCGGATTTCCGGAAAGGAGGAGCGTGCCCCCGCGCGAGACGAATCTCTCCAGCGACTGCACTTGATTCTCGGTGAGGACATACGCGGCGGGATAGACGATCAACTTGACGGATTCCGGAATCGAGTCCAGCATCGAATCGGTCAGTTTCGAGTAGTTCACGCCGTACCAAACCAGAATGTCATCCGCGGCATGTGCCGCCTGGATCGACTTGCCGCGTTCGTTGGTGAATCGCAGATAGTCGCCCATGAGGATGACCGTATCCGGTGGATTCTCCGCCAACTGCAGTTTCCCGAAGGTTGCCGCCATCTTCTTGTAGAGCGACGCGGTTGGACGCGGAACCCATGTCGAATGGACCAAACCGCAAGGGAAGATGCCTTCCATCGGATCACGCCAGTGCCAGGAGAGAAGCGCGGTCGCGCCCAGTCCGAACGCATGAGAGACCAGATAGCGGAAACGGCGGTCGTACGATTCATCGTCATCCCCCATCCCCCACGGATCGCTCGTTTGGAAAGTCGGATGGTTCTTCGCGCCACATTCGCCGACGATCATCGGTTTTCCGAGCGCGCGCAAATCCAAGTCCTTAATCTCCTGTGGCATCTTGACGGGATTCCCGTAGTAATGGCGATCCGTGAAATCCAGATCGAGGGAGGCGACTTGCGGATCCTTCGTAGCCTCTCCGCCAGCCCAGCCCTGACTCCATCCGACAGCAACGGGAATCGAAGGCTTTATCTTGTGGACGGATTCGCAATTCGTTGCCGCCCACCTGCGCTGGAGAGCGGTCGCGGTCTCATACCGCTTCCGCACGGAGGGGTCGCGCCAGCTTCCGTCACCAGCCGGAAGTTCTCCGCAAGCCGCCTTGAACGCCTCGCCTCCCATCTTCAGCACGGGTTCATTGCAGATGTCGATTGCAAAGCCTGGAACTTCACGATATCGCGACGCAATCTCGGAAATCGTTTGGTTCTGCTTTTCCAACTCCGCCGGATCGGCAGTGTTGGGGAGATTTGGCGTGTGGTAGAGAACGATTCTGAATTTCTGCGCCAGCTGGACAACTGCATCGCTAACACGTTTTTCCGCTTCGCTGTGGAAGGTCAGGAAGCAACGCGTCCAGCGCAACCCATATTCTCGCATCATTTGGAAATCCCGGTAAAAGTGAAGCGGGGACCGGGCCGTAACCGAAGCATGTTGTCCCCAGAAGGTTTGACACCCCATGAAAAAACGCGCCTCGCCGTCAATGGTGAGGTGGAGTCCGTCACGTTGCAGGCGCGGACCGCGAGCGATCACATCGGGATTCCAGACAACAAACGCGCCGTTTTCTCGATCTATCGTTTTTCCATCGCGTTCCAGCTCGGCGGTGAGATAGAGGAAATCGGGAGAATCAGCGGGAACGAGCCACTCGGAGACGGCGGGTTCGCTTTTGCCGGCGGCAACTTCAATCGTCTGGCTGAAACGCGCCACTTCCCGATGGGATTCATCGGTCAAACGGAAGCGGACGGTCGTGCGTTGGGGCGACGACGAGAAGTTCGAGACAAAGGTCTTCAGCTTTGCCGTTTCGCCCGCGCGGTAAGAGGCGAATTCCGCCGTCGTGTTGTTCAGGTAAAGGCGACGGAGCAACGTCTCGACAACCGGGAGCAAGAGCTTCTGCGCGACGGGAGAATCCGACGTGAACAGGTCGCGGTTATCGACTCCGAAAATCGCCCAACTCGATCCGGCGAACGTACCCGCGAAGTGGTGGACGATGGCGGCGGCATGACCACGCGGACGTCCGGCATTGTCCGCGCAAGCGAGCAGCGGCCGCCAGCATGCGCGGTTCGGTCCGAAGCCATGACCGTTGACGCCCAACTGCGCGATGGCGGAAAGGCCGGAAAGAGAACCCGCCACAAAAACATCCGGTAAAATCCCTGCCATTTCAGGACTCAAGGATGTAGTTGCCACCTCACGCAACGGGAAGGATGGATCGTAGATGCCGATCTGCTCAGGTCGGGGATGAATGGCGTCGCGGATCAATGCGGTACGGGTGTTGATCTGCGGCACGGCGATTTCACGGGTGGCGCGAAGCGGATCCTGTCCGACGCGGATATCCGACAGACTGACCGCATGTTCGCATCCACTCTCCACGATATCGATCGCGACACCGAAGATCAATCCGTTGACGCGAGCGAAACGGATGCGATCCCCAGAAGCGCCACGCCCGATACTCGGATTGTCCGTCCAATAAACAAAATCGGAAGGTACCAGACTGTAAGCCTTCCAAGCATCCGTCAACTCCGCCGCATAGTGCCAACGGGAACCGTCGTCTTCGTCCAACTCGAACCAAACCTTGCGCGTGTTCTTCGATCCCTTCGCCCAGAAGCTGATGACAGACCAGTCGCCATTCGCCACCTTGGGAAACGGAATCGTGCCGGTGTTGTACGCCTGCAGGTTGCGTGTCGAAACCTCAATCCCGCGCTCTCCGTTCACTCCCTCCACATCCCGAATCTCCGTCTTGTAACCGGGCAGGCAATGGCTATGCCAGTTCGCTGCGGGGGGAAGCGTAACGGGATCGGTTCCCATCAAAAACGTTTTCGGCAAAGATCGCAGAGGCGACCATCCCGTTTCCAGATGTTCGACTGGCGTGTCGAACGCATACCCGCCGCAGGTTAGCAATTGGCCACCTTCCGAGAGAAAAGACAAGAGCGAATCGACCGCTTTTCGAGGGAACCAGGATCCAGTGGGAACAATCAAGAGATCGAAAACGCGAGGATTGAGGATGAAGGAATTGGAAATTTCATCGCCCGACAAACGGGCCGTATCGCATCGCGACTTCAACAAAGACTCGAAGACATCAGGGCGAGAAGGGAAACCGCACTCGGACTTTTGATCGGGTAAGCCCAAATCCAAGATCGCAACACGGGGACGAATTTTCTTTTGGTCAAGGGAAATCCCCTTCCCCGCACCCCAACGTTCCGCGTCGCGCCGCTGCGTGAAGATTCTTTGACGGTCTCTCTCATCCGCAGGATTGGGACGATACGGGGAGACATACGTTCCCTCCTCAACCTGAAGTTCCGTGAACCAAGCCTTGCCAAAACCATAGAGACAAAGTGAGAAGCGAGCTGTCTGCGTCCCTTTCGGCAATTCAGGAATGGCGAATACGATCCGTTTCCAATCCGAGGTTCCCGACAGTTTTGTTGGCGAATCATTGGCCGCAAGCCGCCCCACACGCTCCGAAAAACAATTCAAAGAAATGTATGCCAAAGACCCGGCGCTGAGCCCCTCGGTTTTAACCCATCCGCTGACCGTGTATGGGGTTTGGGCGCGGATACCCTGAACCGATTTCCGAACCAGATGCCATTTCCGTTCGCCAGTCCCCGAAACCTCAATCCGCAAGGACGGTGTGCCGTTGTGCGTAACCTCCGTATCCACGCGGCAAGTCGCCTTTTCGCTTTCCAGGTCCCATCCGAGCGGCGTATTGTCCACCCCCGCACGAAACTCGAATCGGCTGTTCGTAAGCAGATTGACCGTTCCCGCCCGATCACCCCCTGTATTTCTATCCTCGCCTGCATCGCCCCTGCCCAGGCAAACCAAGGACACAATCGCCATCGAAATGATAAACCGTTTCATACCGCCTCCTCAAAACAACGAGAAGATTATACAGTTTTCAACCCCGCAAAACAAGATGGGTGTCGAAACAGAGAAAAAGGGGAAAGTGCGGTGCGTGTCCTTGCACAGGCAGACTCCCGCTACGGCTGGGAGTAAAGGGATCCACGCGATACAAGGGATTCAAGCGAGAGAGGCGTTCTTGCCAAATTGAATCGTCCGCTGGTGGCCCGCCGGTCGTTCTTCGTGCGGGAATGCAAATGAAGGTAAGTTTGTCACACGTAAAGAACGCAGTGGGAAAACCCAATCGGGGAAGGGACACTCTTGTCGCTTTTGCGGGGCAACAGAACTGAACGAAGCGGCAAGTGCCGTTTCCCCGACTGCCTCGCTCCAAACTTCACATTCAGAACGTATTGGTAAGCCCGCCGCCCGCTCTTCTTTCAAGTCGCGTCAGCGGCGATTTAACCGTAGGTTTAACTTGCTCTTGGCGCGTCGCGCCCCATCGTGACCGCATGGCCGACTGCGCCACCCCGGGGCGCATCTGCGTAATTCAACAAGTGCCTGTCGTACTCAAACACGGAAATTTTCGTGTCATGGCCTCACGCCAAGCTCGCGAAGTCCGCGAAGTTGCCGGTTATTCCTCTTGTTCATTTCATCTGTCTGTGGTTTTGATCTCTCGCGGAGGCGCGGAGATTTTGTGGGTTTCCGGCGGTTTCCCGAACGAGGTTCGATTCACCTG
>JAFSTA010000196.1 GCA_017450695.1 Kiritimatiellia bacterium
ATCGAGAGCAACCTGAAATCGGGTCGGGTCGCAACCGCGAGCCGAATGTGGAACGTCGCGCGGTTGCGCGACGACCGCCAGCGAGTTGTCTATCCGTTGTCCAAGTTGTTGTCCTTGCAAACACATTGCGGACGCGACGGTGCGCGTTCCTCCCACTCAGCCTCTCAGGTTCTCAGCTGGCGCGTAGCGCCTCCAACCACCTAACCACCTCACCACCTAACCACCGCACCACCTAACCACCGCACCACCTAACCACCTAACCACCGCACCACCTAACCACCCAACCGGCTTCCCGGCTTCACCGCATCTCCGCTTGCCCGTGATTTTGTTTTTTGGTAGTATCGTGCCATGTTTACACGCTTACGGAAAAAATTGTTTGGGCTGGTGTTGGTGGCGGGCGGTTTCGTCGGTTGGTCTGTCGCCGTTGCGCAGAGTAACACGGCGGCGGTCATTCAAGCTGCCGTGGAGAATCCCGATACGTTGCAGGGCGATGTCCTTGTGGCGGCGTCGGTCGAATCAGGCAGTACCTGGATGACCGCCTTGACGAATCTGGTGGACATGGTCAGCGGTTGGGTTTGGGGCATCCCATTGCTTTCGGCGATTCTGGTGACGGGATTGCTCCTGACGCTGATATTGCGGTTCCGTCACCTCTTCTATTTGCGTAGCGCGTTCCGCTATGTCTTCCATCAGGAGGGCGGTGGCGTGTCGGGCGAGGTCAGTTCCTTCGGCGCGCTCTGCACCGCGCTCTCCGCGACGATCGGAACGGGAAACATCGTGGGTGTCGCAACCGCCATCGGCACGGGCGGTCCCGGCGCCTTGTTCTGGATGGAGGTCGCCGCCTTCTTCGGTATGGCCACCAAATATGCGGAGGGACTGCTGGCGGTCAAGTACCGGGAGGTGACGCCCGACGGCCGTGTGTTGGGTGGACCGTTCTACTACATCGAGCGCGGGCTGGGCAAGAAATGGAAGCCGCTCGCCGTGGCGTTTGCGTTTTTCGGCGCGCTGGCGGGAATCATGGGGATCGGCACCATCACGCAGATTCACGGGATTACCTCCGCCGTGCAGCGATTCTTTGATCCGAAGTTCAACCCGGCGGATTTATCGACGGGTATCCAGCTGTTCGGCACGAACTATTCCATTCCGGTTGTCGTGGCGGGAATCATCGTCACCGTCTGCGTGGGCTTGGTTGTGATCGGCGGGATTCGGCGCATCGCAAGGGTCTCGATGGTGATTGTCCCGTTCATGGCCATCTTCTATCTGGCGACCATCGTCATTCTGCTGTTCAACAACCTGCCTCGGATTCCGGCGGCGCTGGAACTGATCGTGCGTGCCGCGTTCAATCCGGCGGCTGTGACCGGCGGCGTGGTCGGCTCCGTCTTTGTCGCCATGCAGAAGGGAATCGCGCGCGGCGTGTTCTCTAACGAGGCGGGACTCGGTTCCGCCCCGATCGCGGCTGCCGCCGCGAAAACGAACGAGCCGGCGCGGCAGGGACTCGTCTGCATGACGGGCACCTTCATCGACACCATCGTGATCTGCACCATGACGGGGCTGGCGATTGTCGTGACGGGCGCGTGGGAACCCTCGCTCGGACTGAAGGGTGTGGACATCACGATCGAGGCGTTCAACCGGGGCTTCGCCTTTATGGGGCACCACTCCGGTTCCTTCGCCTCCCTCTTCCTGATGGTCGCGCTCACGTTCTTCGCGTACACCTCGATCCTCGGATGGGATTACTATTCCGAAAAGTGCCTGGAATACCTGGTGGGTACACGGCGGCAGTGGGCCGTCAAGATCTACCGGTTCCTGTACGTCGCGATTATCTTCATGGGACCGTACCTGACGGTTTCCGTGGTGTGGGGAATCGCCGATGTGTTCAACGGCTTGATGGCCTTCCCGAACCTGGTCGCGCTGCTGCTGCTCTCGCCCGTCGTTGCGCGGACAACCTTCGAGTTCTTCGCCCGCACGAAGAAAAGTTAAAAGGCTAAAAAGTGAAATCGCCGCTGACGCCGCCTAAGTTGGGTAAGTGGGCTACGCCCTAAGTGGCGGCTGGCGCCGCCTAAGTGGACTTGCGGTCCTAAGTTGGGTAAGTGGGCTACGCCCTAAGTTGGGTAAGTGGGCTACGCCCTAAGTGGCGGCTGGCTCCGCCTAAGTGGACTTAGCCGCGTAGCGGCATTTAGGAGCGAAGCGACACTTAGCTGCGAAGCAGCGCTTAGCCCGCGCAGGGCACTTAGTCCCGCAGGGCATTTAACACGAAGTGCAAAAAACTGAAATACGGGATTGACAGGGGGATGGATTTTCGCTATAGTTGACTTTCCTTTCGTGGCGGGATAGCTCAGTTGGTAGAGCATCGGAATCATAATCCGCGGGTCGGGGGTCCGAGTCCCTCTCCCGCCACCAGCTTTGGTAGCGCATGGGAACCAGTATCAGGTTTTCATGCGTTTTTCTTTTTACGCGCCGCCGGTTCTGGGCGAGGGAAGGCAGTAGTTAGACACCTAGAATCCTAGACATCTAGTGTCCTAGACGCCTAGAATCCTAGACACCTAGAGTCCTAGACATCTAGAGTCCTAGACACCTAGAATCCTAGACACCTAGAATCCTAGACACCTAGAATCCTAGACACCTAGAATCCTAGACATCTAGAGTCCTAGACACCTAGAATCCTAGACGCCTAGAATCCTAGACACCTAGAACTTCCCGCGATTTGCCACGCGCCACTCGCTACCACCTAATAGACTGCGGGCGGGCGGGTTTCCAGTTCGATGGTCTGTCCGGCGATTCCGAAATATCCGCCCCAGCCGATTTCGATCGACACGATGTCCTGCGGGTTCAGTTCCCCCTTGGTTTCTCCGAACGGCGCGAACTGGTTGAACGACAAAGCGATCTGCGCTTCCCCTGGTTGCGAAAGCGGTTGCGACGTGTTCGCGATGTACCGTCCGCCTTGACGATCCACCGCGAACACCAGCAGTACGGGCGCGTGGTCTTGCCGTTTCGGAATCCTCACATCCAACAGCAAGCCGCTGGCCTCCTGCGGAATCACAGGCTGTCCGTAGCGATAGGCGGTGAAGCAGAATGTATCGACGTTGCTGGTCACCACTTTGCCGAACGAGCGGTGCGGGTATGGCGCGGCGGCATCGGTCGTCAGGCGTGTCTCAAGATCTTTTTTGCGTGCGCCCAATGTGACCGACCGGGGAGTTCCGAGCATGGATTTCCGCAGCAGAACGGTTTCCTCGCCGCCGCACGAAAGGCGTTTGGGCGTGAGCGCGCGGGGTGTCGTGTAGAGGATCGCCCCGTAGGGAGCGAGGGTGAGCGGAATCCGCCCGTTGGAATCCCGCGCGACCGCATGATGGGAACCGTCAACCGGATTCCACTGTTCCATCGGCGCTTCTTCGCAGAAGGCGACAGTTCCCTTCCAGGGCAGTTCCGAGTCATTGATCAAGAAAAAGACATCGCCTTCCTTTCCGCGACGGTGTGCCGTGCGGATTGTGTTTTTCCGTTGCTCGGTCCGGACGTTCACGTGCGGTTCCTGCAAGCGATCGATCCACTGCGGGAGCAGAATGCACTGTCCCGAAGGGAGGTAGAGTCCAATGCCGCCCTTCGCGTTGCGGCGGGAGGATGCCCCCGGCTGTCGGTCGGCGGTCCCGAGGAGTTCGCGTGAGATGGCCTGGACCTCGCCGCAGGGAAACGCGTCCGTGCTGTTCTGTGGCGGCAGGTCGAGGGCAATCACCGCGCCGCCCGACAACCAGAAGTCGCGGAGATTCCGCCAGACTTTCAGGGGAAGCGTAGCGGTGCAGGGAAGAATCACGGTCTTCCAGCGCATCTCGCGATACGCCAGTTCGCCTTTCTCCGGTTTCGCCTGCGCCAGCGTCTGGCTATCGACATAGAGGAAACAGCGGTTCGCGACGAAGAGTTCCCGCCCCGCTAGACGGAAGGCCTGTGCCGCTCTGTGGCAGAGCATGCCGCCAGCTCCCATGTTCAACGGTTGGTATCCGCACATGAGCGTCTCCGCGGGATACAGGATGGCGATGTCGGCGGCGGAATGGCACTCCGTCTGCAAGGTGATGCAACGTCCCACCTGACGGTTGATCCGGTTGACGGTTTCGACATCGAAGGGTGTCCAGTTGTAGTAACTGGTAAAGGTGTTGACACCGCCCCAGATCAGGCGGTTGAGCGAACCGATGATTTGCGCCTCGGTCACCTGGACGATGGGGCGCGTGTCGCCTTTCGGACGGTAGCGTTGACAGTGGTCGGATGCCTCGCACATCACATACCGGTCGCCGTTGAGTTCGGCGGAACTGCCCGCGAAGAGCGCGGTTTGCCACGGCACGTGAGACGGCAGGCTTTGCAGACAGTCGATGCTGGGGGCGTCCAGCAGACGGAGGCATCGGAAGAAATCGCCGTAGAGCGGCACGTGGGCTTCGACGGACTCCTCCATCAGCAGGTGCCCGCCGGAGTGGAACCCGTGCGCATTGCACCACTGTTTCAACGTACCGAAATAATTCTGCGAAACCAGATCCCCGACGAGGTTCCAGAAGTCGAAACGGTCGCGGAGGGAAAGAGTTCCCGCCTCCCCCACAATCGCGGGAACGTCGTCGAAGAAGGTTCTGCCCGTCCGTTCCCGGTAGAGCTTCGGCAACTCCGGCGAGAGCGGCAGCACGAAATACGGCAACGGCTTGAACCAGTAGGACATCAGCGATGGTTCATCCGTGAAGGTCGAGGTGAACCACTTCCCTAGGTCCGATCCGAGGTGGGCGGCGTAACGCTCGTGGGTCTCGGCGATGAATCGTTCCGTTGCCTCTTTCATCAACAGGTTGATGTACGGTTTCTTGTAGGCGAGACTGACCTGCGCATGGGTCGATTCGTAGAGGAATGAGTCGGTCATTGCGAAAAGACGCCAGCTTCCGACCGGATACTCCGGCGCCCGCCAGATCAGCCGTCCGTCCGTCGCCACGGCATCCACCGCCACGGCCTCAGAAAGTGCCAGCACCCCGTCACGCACCGGAACCCCTTTCGCCGCCACGAGCTTGCCCGGCGGCAGGTCGAGCGTCGCGCTTCCGCCCGAAGGTACCTCCGCCACCGCAACCAGAAGTCCGCGCGCCTCCAGTTCCGGATGACCGCGTAAGGTCAGGTCACGCGCCGAGCCGGATGGATACCCGCATTCGTCATACAGCCACAGGGACATCCCGGCGGCGCGAGACTGCTTGACGGAATGGATGTAACTCGGCCACTTCGTCTCGTCATCCACATATCCCGTGAACGAGACATTGCCCGCCCATCCGCCGAAACCTTTTTCCGCTAATTGCCGCAGGGCGCGATCCTGCTCGCCGAGGTCATCCGGGTAGTGATGGCGGATCGGCAAAATGCGCGCGGAAGGCGGCGGGTTCTGGAAACGCGCCTCGCGCGATCCGTTTTCAGGAGGCATGGAAAAAGGCGGCGTCTCTGCGCGAAGAAGCGTCCCCGCCATACACGCCACGGCGGCGACCGCGAACACACGACGTCTTTCCCACCCTGCTCTGACTCTGCCTCGATCCATGTCTCGATTCCTCCTCTTGTTGACAAGTAGCTGGTAACTTTTCGGATGCGGGCGCGACGGAACGCGACCGATCCGGGCAACGGGGACGTTGCCCCTCCCCCCTGCAGGAAGCAAAGGTAAAAACGAGTGTACACGATTCCCCCTCCCTGCGCCAGCAGAAAGATCGGGTGGCGGCTGGGTAGCTGGTAGGTGGGTGGTGGCGCGTAGCGCCAGCTGAGAAGCTGAGAGGCTGAGAAGCGAGTGGTGGGTTGGGCAATCGATTGCAGTCGATCGCCTTCGATAGCTATCGATTACTCATTACTGCCTCCTCACTACCGTCTTCTCTGCTGGCGCGAAGCACCGCCCAAAATTCGCTCTTGTTTTTCGGGCGCTTGATTTGTTATACTCGTTTCGTATTTTTTGAGTGTTGTCGTATGGTGGTGCGGGGCGGGACAACCTTGCGTATCGCCATGCAAAGGAAAAGGAATTGGAACGATGAAAAAGTTTGTTTGTCTATTTTGCGCCGCGCTGTTTTCGGCCTGTTCGCTACAGGCCGCGTTTACGGGAAACTACGTCTATAGCGGGGTGATGAATCGCGAGGTCAAGGGGCTGGACGACTGGCATCCCGCCGGAACGGTGACGGTGAAGGCGCTGAAGCTGAACGCCAAGAAGAAAACCTGCAAGGTCACGGTCACGATCCAGGAGGTCGGCAAGCGCAAGCTGAGTTCTTCGGGGACGCTCACCTACGACGGCACGTATATGCACGGCACGGTGAAGGGCGCGGCCGGAACGTGGGGGTGCGAATGTCTGGATGAGGAAGAGGCGCAATTCTCCTATGACGGGGATGCGTACGAGGCGACCATTCACACCAAGCGCAATCCGTTCGAGGGCGCGGACGCCAACACCACCGCGAACAAGGACGCGCTGAAGCCGTTCCTGGGTGTCTGGAACGCACACTTTTGTATTGGTAGCTCCGACTGCGTCATCTCTTGTACGGTCAAGGCCAAAGGCGTGGTTTCGGTGAAGGGGTTTGTCTGGGACGGTACGAAACTGAACTGCACGACCAAACTTGGGTATGATCTGTGGGGAGAGGAGGCGTCCATCCCCATTCTCGTGAAGCCCTTCGCCAAGAACTCGTCGTGCGGTTTGACGATGCTCCTGAAAATCAAAGACGGCAAGCTGACGTGGCCGGATTCCGACGACTACCCCATCTTTGCCATTCGTAAGCCGTCCGCCTTTTTCGCCGCGCAGACATTCGACGAATGCAAGCTGTACGGGGAAGGTGCCGGTGCGCTCGAAGGCGGTAGGGGATCGAAGCCTGCGGACGGTCAATACATCCTGTACAGCGGTCATGTGGAGGAGACCGTGAATGGAGTGGCTGGTCTTTTCCACAATGGCTATCTCGTGCTGGCCACGCTCGGAGAACCGCTCTTTTCCATACCTGTCACAGTCAAGGGAACAGCCTGGACTACGCCGAAGGCGGGTAAGGTCAACGCGGACGGCACGTACACGGGAACCAACCCCATCGGCCTGAAAGTCAGCTATGTTGCCTCCACCCGTTCCTACAAGGGCAGCCACTCCGTTTACCTGCGCGAAAAGGGCAAGGCGAAGAAGTACCGTGCCACGGTCAACGGCGTCTGCTTCAAAGCTGCGGATGGAAGACAATGCAATTACGGTCTCTCCTACAGCAAGTGCCCGACCGGCAGCAAGACGCCTCTGTGCGTCTATGCGGACATGGACAAGTCCACTGCCTTTTGAATTCGGAACAGAACCATTTGATCACCAAGAAAGGAAACTGAACATGAAACTGAGTCGTCGTCATTTTCTGGGAACGTCCGCCGCGGCGGCATTCCCGTACATCCTCACAGGCTGCCACGGTCTGAACGTCCGCAAGTTCGCGGCGAATGAAAAGGTCAACATCGGCGTGATCGGCATCGGGCGCATTTCCACCACGATGGATATGCCGCGCGCGATGAAGCACACGGATCTCTGCCGCATCACGGCGGTCTGCGATCTCGACGCCAAGCGCCTCGCGCACGGTGTTGATTTCATCAAGAAGAAGTACCGGGAGCTGCTGAAGGAAGAGAACTACCCCGTGAAGACCTACGCGGACTACCACGACCTGCTTGCGGATCCGTCGATCGACGCGGTGGAGATCTGCATCCCCGACCACTGGCACGCGCTGGTGGCGTGCGCGGCTCTAGCCGCCGGCAAGCACGTCTGGCTGCAGAAGCCCTTCGCGCAGACGATCACGGAGGGCCGCCTGGTCGCGAACCTCGCCCGTCTGCAGAACCGCGTGGTGCAGGTCGGTTCCTGGCAGCGCAGCGTGGAGCAGTTCCACCGCGTCTGCGAACTCGTCCGCAACGGACGGATCGGCGCGATCAAGCGCGTCGAAGTGGGTATCGGCCTCGACAAGGCGGGCGGCAGCTCGGCGCCCCAGCCGGTTCCGCCGAATCTGAATTATGAGATGTGGCTGGGACCGACCGACCCGAACGCGCCCTACAACGAAACGCGCGTCCACACGCAGAACCTCCAGCGCATCGGCGACCGTCCGGGATGGATCCAGATGGCCCCCTACGGCTGGGGCATGATCACGAACTGGGGCGCCCACCACATCGACATCGCGCAGTGGGGTCTCGGCATGGAGGACTCCGGTCCGGAGTCCGTCTCCGGCACCTGCGAGTGGATGGACACCTCCGGCGGCAAGCTCTGGAATGTCCACACCACGTATGACCTGCACTATTCCTACAACGGCGGCAAGACGGAGCTGCACGTCTGCAACACGTTCCCGATGGGTATCAAGTTCATCGGCGAGAGCGGCGAATGGCTCTACTGCATGCGCGGTGCGGTCAAGGTGACGCCGAGCGACCCGGATGTCCCGGCGAACGGCAAGATGCAGCCGCTCATGGCTTCGAAGAACAAGCTGCTGGAGCCGATCGCGAATCCGGAAATCGCGCTCCGCACGTCGAAGGACCACTGGCGCAACTGGCTGGAGGGAATCCGCATCGGCGACCCGACATACACCGCGACAAACGCGGAAGAGGCGCAGCGCTCCTCCACGGCTTGCTGTCTCGGCCAGATGTGCATGGAACTGGGACGCGGCAAGAAGGACGGCGCGAAGGTCGAATGGTGCGCGAAGAAAGAGGATACGCCCTGCGCCGATGCGCGTCGGCTGATGACGCCTTTCGCGCGCGGCAACTATGACCTCCGCAAGGAACTCGCCCGTTACGGCTTCGACTACGATAAGGTCTTGCGTGGCTAGTAGCTGGGTGGTTAGGTCGTGCGGTAGTTGGGTGGCGTGGTAGTTAGCCGACCCCCCAACCACCAGTTCGGAACTCGAAGCGTATAGGCACGGCGGTCGGGCAGGGAATCGATTGCAGTCGATAGCCGTCGATTGCAGTCGGTTGCTTGATTGCCCGCTGCCTCACCTTCTCCTCCTGTGCGTCCCCGCGCGGGTGCGTCCGCGCGAGCTACTGGCTACCAGCCACCTGCTATCATCTGAAAGCTCTTCCTATGACAAAACGGTTGTTGTTCTCGTTGGTTGTGGTGTTGCCGATCCTCTTCGCGGATGCGGAAATCAAACCGGTCTCCCCGGTCGGCAGGTATGTCGTGGCGGTCGAGTCCGACACGGCGAGGGACGCCAATTGGATGAGGGCGGTGTCGGCGTTGCGGACCAAGTACCGCGCCACCGTCCTGACCTACCCTGCCGCGAATCCGGAGTCGCTCCTGCCGGGGTTGCGCCGTGCCGCGCCGCGCTACGTCTGCTTCGTCGCCAAGCCCGAACGGGCGGGGCGCGCCCTGGTTGTCGCCGCCGCGCAACTCCTGCGCCGGATCGATGACGATCCCTACGGCGACGCGCTCTGGGGCATCGTTACGGGATATGACGCCTCGGACGCGCTACGCCTCGTTTCGCAGGCGAAACCTCTCGTGATCCAAAGCATCGCGACCAGCATGGGCGGTCCCCACTGTCTGGACGACTGGAAAAGCGGTTTCGCCTCCAACGAGTCCAACCGGAATGATTTCTGGTCCAAGGTGTCCGATTCCGCGCCGGTCGCCGCGCAGCGTGTCGAACCGGATCCCGCCCAGGCATTGGCGAACGCCTTCCGCAAAATCCCTGTGGACTACTGGGCGACCAGCGGCCATGCGTCGGAACGCAACTGGCAGATCATCTACAACCAGAACGCCGGTTCCCTCGTTCATCAGAACGGGAATCTGTTTTTCGCCTCCTCGAACGGGAAGCGGTATCCGCTCGTCAGCCGTAACCCGAAACTCTATCTGGCGGCTGGCAACTGCCTGATCGGAAACATCGATCGCAAGGACTGCATGGCGACGGGCTGGATACATTCGGGGGGCGTCGCGCAGATGCTGGGGTACACCGTGCCGACCTTCTACGGCTTCATGGGATGGGGCACGAAATCGTTTTTTGAGACGGGACGCTATTCGGCGGCGGAGGCGTTTTTCCTGAACAACCAGATCTTGCTCTGGGCGCTCGGGGACTCCAACGCGGGACTGCGTGACTTGAAAATCGATCCGAAGGGGAATTTTGACATCAAGGCTTTTCTGCAGAATCTGGATGTCAAGCCACGGGGGCAGGATGAGGTGGGGCTGGTCTGGGATCGCGATACCGTAGCCTTCTACGGCGATCCCGCTTGGCGCGTCACCTATCCGGAGAGACGCCGCGACATCGAGATCTCCCAAGAGAAGAATGAGATCACCCTGCGTTTCCTGCGCGAGGTCGGCTTCCCCGACAAAGGACGGCGGAAGGACTATCGTCCCGTGGCGCTCCTCTTCGATACGCCGCCACCCCCCGGTGCCGTCGTGGTCGATGCCGCAACTGCCAAGCCGGTTGAAGGAGCGGTTGTCACCGAACTGTTCGCGTTGATCCCGATCACCGGCCAGCACCCCAAGGGCGAGACACTCCGCTTTGTTTTGAGCCTAGATTCTTCGTTTGGGTTCTCACGCAGAGCCACGGCGGGCGCAGAGTACGCAGAGAAAGTGTCGAAAACTGGGATTTTTCGCCCCCAGACGCGCACATTACGGTAGAAAACGAATTCACCCAAATGGTGAAAGTCCGCAAAATTTCAACGCGCCATGAGTCACCACGGAAACCACGGAATCGCCGTTCCAGGAAACGGATGATTTTCCGTGTGCTCCTGGGTTTTTCAAAGTGTCCAACATCGGGATTTAGGTTCAATGGTTCAATCGCCGCTGACGCGGCTTGAAATCGGGAGGGACGCGCCCCGTCGCGTCCGCACTGCTGAACCGGCTTATCCGGAATACCCGGCCCAACTACCGAGCCAGGCTGGTAGGTAGTAGCTGGTAGCTGGTAGGCTAGTGGCTCTAGAACTTCTAGCTATTCTAGATAGTGCTCTGCGGGCTTACCACCCAACCACCCAACCACCGAACCACCTAACCAAGCCGGTAGCTGGTAGGCTAGTGGTTCTAGAACTTCTAGCCATTCTAGATGGTGCTCTGCGGGCTTACCGCCGAACCACCTTATAGGCAACTGGCAAGGTAGCGGTAGGCGGCATCGGCGATTCGCTGCGATTCCTCGACAGACTGGTCGCCTTCCGTCTCCAGCGCGACGACGCCGGTGAAGCCATGCTGGCGGAGGATGCGGAAACAGGCGGGGAAATCGACCTCGCCCTCGGTGACACCAACGGTGGCGCCGTTCTTCACGTCTTTCGCGTGGAAGTTCACCACGCGGTCCGCGACCGCCGCGAGCGTTTCCACCTCGTTCCGGCGTGTACCGTATAGCTCCCACCCGTACGCGCCCGGCTGTCCTTTCGGATAGATCGCCTTGTGTACATTCGCGCTGTCGTAGTTAATCTTCAGCCAAGGCGAATCGGAGAGCCCCATGATCCGCTTCAACCCTTCCGCCGTCAGCGAGAAACTGCCGTGCGGTTCGATGCCGAGCGTGATCTGGTTCGCGGCGGCAACCTCCAGAATCTGCGCGAGACGGTCCCCCATCAACTTCAGCGCGTCCTCATCGGTCATGCCGTTCGGTTTGCGTCCGTCGCCGCAGAAGACCATCGGGATTCCGGCGGCTTTCGCCCAGCGGATCGTCTCCGTCACCCCGTTCACGCTCTGCGGATCAGCCAACACCGCGCCGTGCCAGGACCAGAGACCGGTAATTCCCTTGAAGCCAAGCTCCTTCGCCTGTCTGGCGAGTTCCGCCGGATCGTCCTTGCCGAGGGTGACGTGCGGGCACCACGGTCCGACCGCCTGCGTCTCGAAATACTCGAAGCCCGCCTGGCGGATTCGGCGCAGTGCCTCCAGACGCGGCAGCTTGCGGAAAACAACGCTGCCGCAGCCGATTTTGATTTTCGGTTCCTCTTCCGCTGCAGTTGCGCGGGAAACCGCGTTTACCGCCAGCGTTCCAGCGACGCCCGCCAGAAACTCCCGGCGCGTCGTCCAATCTGATTGCATGCTTTGTTTCATTCTCTTCTCCTTGCCTATCCGATTAAGGTTGGGTGGTTGGGTGGTTGGGCAGTCGATAGCAGTCGATAGCAGTCGATTGCAGTCGATCGCTATCGGTTATTCACGACTCCCTTACACCAGTTTCCATCCCTCCCGATACTCGTCGCGGAGGAACTCGTCTGCCGCGGACGAGTTCGTCATTTTCATCGCGGCGGCGTCCCAGTACAGCTTCCCGCCGGTACGCAGCGCGACGTTCCCCAGCAGCACGATCTCGGTCAGGCGTGCGCTGTACTCGAAGTCCGCGCAAGCCCGTTCCCCACCCTTGCATGCGGTCAGCCAGTTCTGGAAGTGGCCTCCTTTTACACGCGGGAGCGTCGGTGCCGGCTTCTGGAACGAGCGGTGCAGGGAAAGCGGTAGGATGCGCGGCGTTCCGGACCAGCCGGGACAGGTGATGTACCCTTTCTCACCGACGAACAACACTCCGTTCTGGCGTTCGCCAAGCCGTTGCTGCGGATCGTTCGGATCCAGCCCGTCGGGATAGGGCGGCAGGATTCCTCCCGCATACCAGGTGAGTTTCACCGGCGGCAGCCCGCCGCGCGTGCCGAACGTGTAGTAATAGATGCCGCCGAACGTGGTCACCTCGCGATCCACCTTGCCGACGGCTGATGCTTCGACGGAAACCGGGGTGTGCAGGTCGAGCGCAAAAATCGCCGGGTCCATGTTGTGGCAGGCCATGTCGCCGATGGATCCCGTGCCGAATGCCCACCAGCCGCGCCAGTTGTACGGCGCGTAGGCGGGATGGTAGGGGCGGAACGGGCGTGGCCCGAGCCAGAGGTCCCAGTTCAGTCCCTTCGGAACAGGCGGTGTCTCCTTCGGGCGTCCTTCACCTGTTGCCCACTCGCCCATGTCGCTCCAGGCGTGAACCTCTCTGATGGCGCCGATCGCTCCGGCGCGAATCCACTCGGCGGTCAGACGGATCCCGTTTCCGGAATGCCCCTGAATGCCCATCTGCGTGGCGACGCCGGTCTCCTTCGCGACGCGCGCCATCAGTCGCACCTCTTCCACGCTATGCGCCATCGGCTTTTCGCAATAGACGTGCTTGCCGGCGCGCATCGCCGCGAGACAGACCGTGGCGTGCAGGTGGTCGGGTGTCGCGCACAACACCGCATCAACGCCCTTCTCCTTCTCCAACATCACGCGGAAATCTTCGTATTCGGCGCAACGGAAGCCCGGCACTTTTTGGGAAACGGAGTCCTCCACCAGTTTCTTCGCCGGCTTGCGTCCGGACGGTTCGCGGTACCATCCGCCGGGCGGATCTGAAAGTTCCGATACATCGCAGACCGCCACGACCCGCGCATCCGGTTGCTTCAAAAGCTCCTTGGTGTCGATCGTCCCCATGCCGCCCGCGCCGACAACCGCAACGGCAACCTGTTCGCTCGGCGGCACGAATCCCGGTCCGCCCAGCACGTGACGCGGCACGAGTTGGAAGAGCGTCGCCGCCCCTCCAATCTTCAGCCAATCCCGTCTCTTCGTCCACGTTCCATTCTCTTCACCGTTCCGCTTGCGCATCATCCCCATCCTCCGTTGAAACCAGAAACACAATCACGCCAAGAAAGATAGCAAAACACCTTCTATCCTGTCAAGCGACGCGCGAAACCGTGGGTGCAGTAGGCAGGGGGTACTAGATCTCTAGAAACCCTAGAACCTCTAGAAACCCTAGAAAAAACTAGACGCCTAGAAACCCTAGACGCGCTCCCCGCCATCAGCGGCAAGCCGCCGCGCAATCGAGCTTGATTCACGGGGGATTCGCTGGTACACTGGTCTTGTTGTCAAGAATCGAAGGAATGAAGGAAGGAATGCCGAGATGAATGAGAAGGGGAACATCTGCGCGTTTTCGCCAGACCGGGTTTATCGCTACACGCTGCTCCATACGTGGCGGCAGCCCGACGAGCAACCGCACTACATTTGCTGGATTGCGCTGAACCCCTCGACGGCGGACGAGAACCAGCTCGATCCCACGCTGCGCCGGATTCGCGGCTTTTCGCAGGCGTGGGGATACAACGGTTTCCAAATGCTCAACGCCTTTGCCTTCCGGGCGACGGATCCGAAAATGATGGAGGCGGCTTCCGATCCCATCGGCCCCGAAAACGATGCCTATTTATTGGCGGAAACGGCGAAAACGGACCGCGTGATCTGCGCCTGGGGCAATCACGCCGCCTGTTGCAACCGCCAGGACCAGTTGCGCCGCCTCCTCCGCGACCGCCCGCTCTGCTACCTGCGCCTTACCTCACGCGGTTTCCCCAGTCATCCGCTTTACCTGCCCGCCTCGCTCCAACCGATTCCGTGGTAGGTGGTTGGGTAGTTGGGTGGTTGGGTGGTTAGGTGTTTCTGCGCCCGCGCGGAAACGCGCGGGTTAGTAGCTTTGCGATATTTTTTGCGTGAAAACGAGGGAAAAATGGTGTAAAATACGGCGAAAAAGAGGTGAGAAACATGAAAAATTATAAAAAAGGAATTTTTTTGATTTTTTCGCTTGCATTGGTTTTCTAAATATAGTATAGTGGCAAACGTTTTCAGGCAATCCAGGTTGCCACCGGTGACGACCGGGACACAGCCTGAGAGCCGGTCGGTATCCGAGTGGGTGTCGATTGTCCAGGTCGCTGGATGGACTGCAGGGGTGCGGTTATGCAAGGCGGCCATGAACGCCAGGCGGGTGTCTGGCTGTTTCGAGCGATGGAACGCTCGGTTTGTACAAACAAAAGGAAAAGTGAGTCAATGAAAAAGTTGATGATGTTTGCTGCGGCGGCAGTGGTCGCCGGTAGTGTTTCGGCTATCACGTTCTCCGTCGATGAGAGCAATTCTTGCGGCACGACCTCCAGCTCCTCCTGCCCGTTTGTCGGATTCGACTTCAAGCAGAGCGGCAAGCTGGCCCAGGAACTGACGAAGAAGGGTTACAAGACGGTTCAGTCTTTCTCCAGCAAGGGCGCGATCGGCCTCGTTTACGAGGGTGGCAGCTCGGGCGGCGAAGATGACACCAACACGACCCAGGGCGTTGACGGCGAGACGGGCGACACGGGTTCGGATAACTCCGATACCAACAGTGCCACGGGCGACACGGGTTCGGATAACTCCGATACCAACAGCGCGGCTGGCGGTGACGACGCGGGCACGGATAGCGGCGATGACGCCGAGGGCGATGATTGCTGTGATGCTCCTGCGACGGTGACGATGGTCGTCCAGCAGAAGATCGACGGCGAGAAGGTCACGGTTGCCTTCCGCGAGCTCGGAATCACCCGCCTCTCCTTCTTCGGCAAGAACTGGGAGAAGGTCGCGGACGTGATCGACGGCATCGGCAAGTCCGGCAAGTACTACGGTGTCGAGTCCGACCTCGGTTGGGCGACCGGCGGCCGTGACGGCGTCGAGGGCGTTGCCCCCGTCTATCCGGAAGAGGCTGAGGAACTCGAAGTTACCTTCATCTACAGCGGTTTCGGCAAGGCCAAGATTGGTCTGACCAAGCTCAGCAAGTCCGGCGGAAACTGCGGTACGACGGAAAGCGGCTGCAATCCTGACCTGCTCTTCAAGAGCTACAAGGGTTACTTCGCTGGCTTCGCGAAGGAAATCGAAGACTCCATCGACGTCCTCGATTACACCTGCGAGTCTGGCTGTAACATCGTGATCTTCGGCGGAACTTGGACGGCCAAGTACAACAAGAAGCTCTTGACGGAAGCCAAGATGCTCGCGAAGTACGGCGTCAAGCTCGAGGATGAGTAGTTCGAGTGCAGCGTAAGCTGTTAATCCAAGGAAGGGGGTTTCCGAAAGGAAGCCCTCTTCTTTTTTTCGTTTAAGTGGCGGCAGTAAGTCGCCCTGCGGCCTTTCAAGATTCAAAAATCTCGCGCAGAGCCGCCAAGAGCGCGGAGAATTTCTAAAACCGCCGAAAACCGAGTCCCGCACGGACAATTCGGGGCGAAACCGCCATTTACAGCCGCTTGGCGGCAGCCATTGTGCCGGGAAGCACCGGAAATATCGGGGTGATCCGCGTGACAGCATCTGAACATGGGGTTGCGAACCTCGTTCGGCATCAACAATTGCCGCCGTGATTTCTCCACTTGCGTGCGCAGGGGGGAATCTGGTATAATTCGAGGCAATGAACAACGGCAACCTCAAGATTCCATACGGCGTGAGCGACTTCAAGCGCCTCAGGAGCGAAGGATTCTACTTCGTCGACAAGTCCGCGTACATCCGCACGCTGGAACTGTGCGGGTCGTTCCTCTTCTTCGTGCGCCCGCGAAGGTTCGGCAAGTCGCTGTTCCTGAACATGCTCCGCTGCTACTACGACCTCGCGGAGAAGGACAACTTCGACGCGCTCTTCGGCGACCTCGACATCGGGAAGGACCCCACGGAGAACAGGAACCGCTACCAGGTGCTGACGCTCGACTTCTCGCAGGTCAACAAGGGGAAGGGCGACACGCTGGAGGAACGGTTTGAGAACTACGTCGGCGACAGGCTCGACGAGTTCATGTTGCGGTATGGCGAATTATACGAGGATGACTTCCGCGCCGCGTTCGCGTCCGCGAAGCCGGCGAGCAAGTTCACGAAGCTGACCGGGCGCGCCCAGACCAAGGGCTACCACCTCTACCTGATGCTGGACGAGTACGACAACTTCACGAACGCGATGCTCCGCGCCGAGGGGAACGACAACTACCGCTCCATCACGCACGGGCAGGGCTTCTACCGCGAGTGGTTCAAGTCGTTCAAGGGGAACTTCGACCGCATCTTCATGACGGGCGTCTCCCCCGTGACGATGGACGACCTCACGAGCGGGTTCAACATCGCCTCTAACGTCTCGCAGTCGCCGCTCTGCAACTCGATGGTCGGATTCTCCGAGGCTGAGGTGCTGAAACTCTACACCGACTTCAAGGGCACGGGGAGGTTCACGGACGGCGAACCTGCCGAGATCGTGCGCGCGATCAAGCCGTGGTACGACGGCTACTGCTTCGCGAGGAAGAAATGCGGGCAGGAGAGCGTGTTCAACAGCGACATGTCGCTCTATTACCTGAACGCGCTGGTCCAGACGGGCGATCCGCCCGAAGACTGGGTGGACCGGAACATCGCGACCGACTACGACAAGCTGGAGACGATCGCCGAAATCCAGCGGCGCATGGATCCGGAACGGGCGGAGAATGTCATGTCCCCGATTGAGACCCTCGCCGCCGAGGGCGAGATCTGCTTCCCGCTCAAGGAGTCATTCGACGCCGGCGCGATCAGGGAGCCCGACAACTTCCTCTCGCTCTACTACTACTACGGCATCATCACGATGAAGGGGCGGCGCGAGGGGGCGGACTGGTTCCAGATACCGAACGTCTGCGTCAAGCGGCAGATGTTCGACTACCTCCGCCGCCACTACGAGCGCGCCCGTTCCCCGAGCTGGCAGGAATGGGCGAGTCTCGCCCGTATGTTCGCGTACCGTGGCGAATGGCGTCCTTTCCTCGAACGCCTCGCGTCGGACTTCGCGGACACGACGCCCGTGCGCGGCGGCATCCGGGGCGAACACCGCATCCAGGGCTACATGCAGGCGGAGTTCGGACACCTCGACTTCTACCTGCTGGCTCCCGAGATGGGGCTGTCGCGCGGGTTCTGCGACTTCTGCCTCTTCCCGGAGCGGTACCGTTCCGCCGACGTGCCGCACAGCTACCTCGTGGAGCTGAAGTACTCGAAGGCGGACGCCTCCGAGGAGGAGCTCGCGGCGAAGTACCGGGAAGCGCTCGACCAGCTCGCGAAGTACCGCGCCGACAAGTCTGTTCCGACGCTCGCGCGAGGCACGACGCTGCACCAGATCGTCTTCCAGTTCAAGGGTTCGGAACTCGTCCGCATCGAGCAGGTCGCCGAGGAGTCGATCCCGTAATCGCCGCCCGCTGCGGCGACTTAATCATTTGCCCTACAGTCCCCGTTTGAAGTCTCACGAAGAGCCGCATTGTGGAATGGGGAATTGGGGATTCGGAATGAGGAATGGGAGGGGCGGCAGCTCCGCCCGTCAACCTTGCACTTTCCACTTTACCTTCATCACTTTACATTTAGCATTCAACACTTTACATTTGCCATTTTCCACTTTACACTTGATTCTACATTCCCTTCTCCAGTTGAGATAAAAATATGACGTTAGGGTCAACCCCAAAACCTCCTGAAAACTTAGTCCCGCTGGGACATATAGGCGGCGCCTTACAGCGGAGCGACTGTTGTGGGTGTGGTATAGGAAAAACCTATCGAGAAACGCGGTATTTCCGATTATGTGGAACGGTTGGGCAGATGGTATCATAATGGTGATCAAGACGAACAAGAAAGGAGGGTAGGATTCTCCTTCCCGATAGGTGCATCTGCGTAATTCACCGCGCAGGGCGGGTGGGGATGCGCACTTGCGAGCGACGGGGGGTGTCCCGAATCCCCGTGGCTGTCGTTACGTGCCCTGGCGCGAAGCGCACAGGGACGACGCGCCGACGCCCCGATTTCTCTTTCTTTTCCCTTGACAGTTTTGCTGTTTTATGACAAACTAAATTGCTTTTTTCCCCTAGTTGAACGGACTAACAGGGGTGAGCGAGAGACAAAACATGCGAAAAAACGAGAAAGTATGGGTGCCTGTTGTGGCGCTTGCGGTTGTGTTGCTTGGAACGTGGATATTTTATTCCCGCCACAAGGCTACGGTTCCTCCTTCCCCAACCCAGAAGACGGAACTGCAGACGAAACAGCAGGTGAAGAAATCGCCGAATGCGCCGGGCGTTGCCAAGCCCTCGAAGGGTGTCAAGTCCCCTGCGTCGGTTCAGGATGGCGACGAGAAGGAAAAGACTGCTGCTGAACTGGCTGCGGAGGCGGCGGAAGAGGCGGAGGACCGGCGTGTCGAGGAGTTGGTGAAGCCGTTGGATGACGCGCTGGACAACGATGACAAGGAAGCCATCCTGAGGGTGGCGGCGCAGTTGAAGAACGACCGGAGTCCGGAAGTGCGCAAGCAGGTGGCGTTCGCGCTGGACTGGGCGGGACTGGCCGGGCTGGAGCTGTTGACCTCGATGCTGGGCGATCCGGATCCGGACGTGCAGTCGGAGGTGCTGGACTACTGGAAGGGCGGATTGAGCGAGATTTCCGACCAGACGGCGAAATCCGCGATGCTGATCGAGGCGGTCAAGATGCAGGGAGAGGGGCTTTCGCTGGATTCCTTCGAGGAGATGGTCGATACGGC
>JAFSTA010000022.1 GCA_017450695.1 Kiritimatiellia bacterium
GTCTTTGCAAGAAAGCATACAGCCGACGCCTGACGGTTGCAACCCCTTCCCAGAAATTCCGTTCCAGGGAATGTTCTCTCAAGCCGCCATCAGGTCATGCGGCAAACCCAGAGTGTTGCACTGGAAATTCGCGCGCGCGAACAAACAATTCAATGACGGACATTCAGAAGTTCTCGGAAAACATTCAGGTGGCGAAGCCACGCAGATGCATCACATTTTTCCGCGCAGTGTTTTTTTCGAAATTGCCGCGTTTGTCGAAAATATCATTGCTCTTACACCAACACAACACCTCACCTTAGCACATCCATGTAATAATACTTCTAAAGTTGACCTCGACTTCCAATATTCATGTCTGCTTGCTAAGAATGAAACTATCCGTAAGAATATCATGCTAAGTTATGGAACGCCGGGGTTTTATTCGTTTGACAAACTTGCTTTTGTGCTCGATGTGGGTTTTGGAACAGATTATTTTCAACGTATCCCACAAAATGATTTTGCCGCTGTAAGAAGCGGAATTGATGCCCAGTTTGAATAGGAGCGAAATAATGATATCTCTGATTTTGAGTATAGTGTCTTTAGTGTTGGCATTGATTTCACTCGGGGTATCATTTTGGTTATATCTTTGCAACAATGCGCGTGCGAATTTGATTATTCATATACGAGAAATTTTATCCCAATGCAGAGCGTGTAAGTCATGGGATGACAGAAGCGAGATGAAATTGTTTAGTTATATTGGAGCAGAAGAGAATCGTTTAAATTCGTATAGGCTGAAAGCTCTAGTAGAAGTACGGAACAGGGCGTATGATTACCTTTATGTTCATCAGAAAATGGATGACGAAAATGCCGAACGGATTTTTAACTCCCCGTATTGCACATGGAGACAGTTTTTAAGGTATGAAGTATTAGGAGCGAAGACAGATGAACTTACCGTATGAGATTCTGGTTATTGCGATATATTAGGGTCTATCTAGTCTAATCAAATCGACTAACTGAATTGTGGTACACACCTTAACGATGTGTACCACTTCACATTAGAGAATCCTTTTTGTTGCGATACTTTCACGTTTTCGCTTTGCCGCCGTCCTTGAAATCAGGGAGAAAGAATCTATGTTGCTTGTTGTCGCAACAGCAATCGCCGTTTGTGAACATCTCATCGAAGCCATTGTCGTACGAAGCATCCTGACGACCCCCGTCCTGGAAATCGGCTACGAGATTGTGTCGTCTGGGCGAGTCCTGTCTCCAAGCAAAATCAGGGAACTCCTTCCCGCTGCTTTCGCACCGCCGGAGATGCCGCCTACTGCGCCGATTTCCGCCCATACGGCGTAAGGCGATCTCAGCCGCCCCGGGTGGTAGGAACGACCTTGACGAAACGGGGGCGCTGGTTACACCAGTCCGCGAGGATGCGGGCGGCAAGCGGGGAGGACGTTTGCGACTGGTGTTCGCGGATGAGTGCGAGTAGTTCGCGTTCGTCATCGGAATCCGCCTCGACGCTCACGAGGTCGATGGAATCGAGATTGCACTTGAGGTCGAAATCTCCCGTCTCGTCCAGCACGTAGGCCACACCGCCCGTCATGCCCGCGCCGAAGTTCACGCCCGTCGGACCGAGCACTACGACCTTCCCGCCTGTCATGTATTCGCACCCGTGGTCTCCGATTCCCTCGGCGACCAGCGTGACACCGGAGTTACGAATCCCGAAGCGTTCCCCGACTTGGCCGTTCAAATAAATCGCGCCCGATGTTCCGCCGTAGGCGATCACATTGCCCGCAATGACATTCTCCTCTGGACGGTATGACTCATCCGCCAACGAAGGACGGATCGTGATGACACCCCCCGAAATGCCCTTGCCGACAAAGTCGTTGGCGGCCCCCGTGAGATGGAAGGTGACTCCATGCGCCAGAAACGCGCCGAACGATTGTCCCGCGACACCCGTGAAATTAATGGTTAGGTGGTTGGGTGGTTGGGTGGTTGGGCGGTTGGGTGGTTGGGCGGTTGGGCGGTTTGCCACGAGCCAGCCTGAAAGTGCCGCGCCGACAGAACGGTTACAGTTCGAGATCGTGCGGGAGAGCGCGGTCTCGCCATTCGCCACCGCCGGAATCAATTCGCGTTCGTCGTAGTTTTTACGTCCGGTCGAAGAGGACTGGCCCTCTGAGGACTTCACCGAGTTGCCCGTTGCCGCCAAGATCGCCGAGAAATCGAAACGGTCATCTACGCTGGACAGCAAATCGCCCCGGCCGATCGCATCGGTGAGCGACTTAAGCCCCAAGGATGCCAGGCGTTCGCGCACTTCTTCTGCGAGCATCCGCAGGAAGTTGAGGATGTGTTCGGGTTTCCCCGCAAACCTCTTGCGAAGGCACTCGTTCTGCGTGGCGATGCCGACGGGACAGGTATCGCAATGGCAACGCTTGTCCTGAACACAGCCGAGCGAGACAAGCAAAGTCGTGCCGAATCCGAATTCCTCCGCGCCGAGAATCGCGGCAACCAGAATATCCTTCGCCGTGCGGAGTCCGCCATCCACCTGCAGTTTGACACGCCCGCGCAGGTTGTTCTTCACGAGCGTCTGCTGGGATTCGGCAAGTCCCAGTTCCCACGGCAGTCCCGCGTGTTTCATCGAGGTGAGCGGCGCGGCACCTGTACCGCCGTCATAGCCACTGATCAGAACTACATCGGCATGAGCTTTGGCGACGCCCGCCGCGATCGTGCCGACGCCCGCTTCCGAAACCAGTTTCACGGAGATACGAGCCGTCGGATTCGCGCAACGCAGATCGTAGATGAGTTGCGACAGATCCTCGATGGAATAGATGTCATGGTGCGGCGGCGGCGAGATCAGCGTCGTGCCCTCTTTCGCATGGCGGAGGCGGGCGACAAACGCATTGACCTTGTGAGCGGGAAGCCGCCCGCCCTCACCCGGTTTCGCGCCTTGGGCGAGCTTGATCTGCAAATCCTTCGCCGCACGGAGGTATTCAATCGTCACGCCGAAGCGACCGGACGCAACTTGCTTGATTCCACAGTTCGCATCCGTACCGAAACGTTCTGGATTTTCGCCACCCTCACCGGAGTTCGACATCGAGCCGAACGAATTGAATGCCCGCGCGATGGTCTCGTGCGCCTCAGGTGAAAGCGAACCAAGCGACATCGCTCCGCCGACGAAGTGACGCATGATTGATTCCACGCTTTCCACTTCCTCGACCGGAATTGCGGTTGTGGGACGGAAGCGGAAGAGCGAGCGCAATGTGCAGGACTGGCTTTCGATCAGACTTGAGAACTCGCGGAACTTCGCCCGGTCTCCATTTCGTACTGCGGCACGGAACGTTGCCAGCGTCTGTGGTGTCCAGCCGTGCGATTCACCTTGTCGGCGCCAGCGGTACAGGCCGTCCGCCACATCCGAAGGGGAATTCCCGCGCGGCGATTCTTCGGCGCAGAGTGCTTTCCGTCCCTGCGTCTCCGCCGCCCTGCGAGAAGCATGGATGTCGATTTCCGCGAAGCTGATGCCCCCGACCCGCGAGGGCGTTCCGGGGAAGCAGAAGTCGATGACTTCCCGCGCCAACCCGACCGCCTCGAAAATCTGCGCCGAACGGTAGGAACGCAGGGTCGAAATGCCCATCTTCGACATGATCTTGAGGAGTCCCTTGTCAACCGACCGGACATAGTTTGCGGCCGCGACTACCGGATTGTCGGGGAAGAGCGAAGAAACCACCGCGAGCGCAAGATAGGGGTTTATCGCCGTCGCGCCGTATCCGAGAAGGACGGCGAAGTGGTGAACCTCGCGTACTTCGCCCGATTCCACGATCAGTCCGACCGACGGTCTCACGCCAGCCGCAACCAAGGCGCGGTTCACGGTTGCGGTCGCCAGAAGCGAGGGGATCACCTTCCCTTGGCAAGAAACCTGAGACACGAGATGTGACGCATCGTCTCCCGCCCCCTGCCTTGTGTCATGGCCTCTGTCTGAGAGCACGAGAATCTTCGTGCCGCTTTTCACGGCTGCAACCGCGTCTTGCGACAGTTTCTCAAGCGCGGCCTTGAGGTCGCCGTCGTACCAGAGCGGCAACGTCGTGACGGGGAAGCGTTCGACATCCGCTTTCTTGATCCGCTCCAACTCGTCATCGGTCAGCACGGGACGCCTGAGTTTGATGAGCCTCGCGTGTTCCGGCGTCTCTTCCAGAATGTTCCCCCGGTTCCCGATGTAGGTCATCAGCGACATCACGAGTTCCTCGCGGATCGGGTCGATCGGCGGATTCGTCACCTGTGCGAACAGCTGATGGAAGAAATCGAAGAGAGTGCGCTGCTTTTTCGACAGGCATGCCAACGCCGCGTCATTCCCCATCGAGCCGACCGGCTCCTGTCCTGTCTCCGCCATCGGGCGGATGATGAGATCCAAGTCTTCATCGGTGTAGCCGAATCGGAAACGCTCGGCGGCAAGGGCATCCTCATTCCGCACGGTCGATGGCACGATTTCGCTGAAGAGACCGTGGATGTCGATCCGGTTTTCCTTCACCCAGCGGCGATAGGGCTTACGACGCGCGTAGAGATTCTTGATCTCCGCGTCTTCGAGGAGCCGATGGTTCGGCAGGTCGAGATAGACCATCGAGCCGGGCTTGAGTCGACCACACCTCGCCACCTCTTCCGGAGGAATATCGAGAACGCCAGCCTCGGAGGCGAGAACGAACAGGCCGTCCTTCGTGAGCGTCCACCGCGCCGGACGGAGCCCGTTCCGGTCGAGCGCAGCCCCCGCCGTAACGCCGTCGGTGAATGCGACGGCGGCAGGGCCGTCCCACGGCTCCATCAGGGCGGAGTGGTATTCGAAGAATCCGCGCACATCGTGTCCCATGTGGTACTTCGCGCCCCATGCCTGCGGCATCAGCATCAACATCGCGTGCGGCAACTCACGTCCCGAATGAACCAGCAGCTCGAAGATGTTGTCGAGCGAGGCGGAGTCCGACTGTTGACGGTTCACGATGTCCAGTCCGCGCGCGGCGAGTGCGTTGAGGTTGCCCTGTATCGTGTTGATCTCGCCGTTGTGCGCAAGCATCCGGAACGGGTGCGCCAAATCCCACGTCGGGAACGTGTTGGTCGAATACCGCTGATGTACCAGTGCGATCGCCGAGACGAACTCCTCGTCCGCCAAATCGGGGTAGAACTTCTCGACCTGCGTCGCCAGAAGCAATCCCTTGTACACAATCGTCCGCGAGGAAAGCGAACAGATATACACATCCGAAATGCGCTTCTCCAGTTCGCAGCGGATATGGTAGAGGAGTTGTTCGAACTGGTCTCCGCCGGAATCCAGAGACGCGGAGAGGAAAATCTGCCGAATTCTCGGCATGACGGCGCGGGCGTCATGTCCAATCGCCGACGGGTCGGTCGGGACATCGCGCCAAGCCAGGACACGGCAACCGTTCTCCTTCACGATCGACTCCACCGCCGACTCTTCGCCCTCTCCGCCGAAAAGCATACCGACACCGAAGGAAGCGGGAATCGAGACCGCTCCGGATTGCTCCGCCAGCTTCTTTTTGAAGAACTCGCGCGGGATCTGCAAGAGAAGCCCCGCTCCGTCACCCGTCTCGGAGTCGTTGCCCGTCGCGCCGCGATGCATCAGACGCTTCAGCACGGTCAGTCCCGCCGTCACGATGGCGTGACTGGGACGGGCGTTCAGGTCTGCCACCAGCCCGACGCCGCATGCGTCATGCTCAAATTCGCTTCTGTAAAGTCCTTGCTGATCTTGCTGGTTCATGGTGTCTTTCCAAATTCAGTCGAGTTGAAGTGTTTTGCCGCTGGCGAGTGCGCGGACGACGAGCGAAGCGCCGTTTGCACAGTCGCCCACGCAATAGATGCCACGTGCGGGATCGGGAATCAGCGCGGTGCGCGGCGTCTGCGAAAGCCCGAGTTGCGTGACGATTGCGTTCTCTTTGGGAACACCGGTAAAGCCCATCGCGAGCAGGACGAGTTCCGCCGGTATCACCTCGGCGGTGTCCGGTTTCGTCGCGAATTTCATCGGCCGTCCCGTCGGCGAAAGCTCCCATTCGACACTTTCCACCTCCACGCCGGAAACGCATCCCTCGCCGAGGAAGCGCAACGTGTTGAGATTCCAACGTCTCGCGCAACCTTCCTTGTGGCTGGAACTGGTACGCAACTGGTAGGGCCACTCCGGCCACGGGGTTGAGGCGCTTCGTTCCTCCGGCGGCCTCGGCATGATCTCGATCTGCGTCACGCTGGCGGCGCCTTGACGGATCGCCGTACCGACGCAGTCGCTTCCCGTGTCTCCGCCGCCGATCACGAGTACATTCTTGCCTTTCGCCTGAATCGGATTCTCCCCGGTCTCCCCGCAGAGCGCCCGGTTTTGTCCGCCAAGGTATTCCAGCGCGAGGTGGATTCCGTCCAGTTCCCGTCCCGGCACCTTCAGGTCCCGCGCCGCAGGCGTACCAATCGCAACAACCACAGCATCGTTGGCGCGCGCCAGGTAGTCCGCCGTCACATCCACGCCGACATTCACGCCCGTGACGAACCGGATTCCTTCCGCCTCCAGAATCATGCGCCGCCGGTCGATCAGGGATTTGTCGAGTTTGAAGCAGGGAATCCCGTAGCGGAGGAGTCCGCCGATATTCTTCTCCTTTTCATAGACAGTCACAGACCACCCCCGCCGCCGAAGCGTCACCGCGGCAGACAATCCCGCCGGTCCCGCGCCGATCACCGCCACGCGCTTGCCGTTTTCTTTCTGCGGCGGACGCGGCTTCAACCATCCCTCGGCGAAAGCCGTCTCGATAATCCGCTTCTCGGTCTGGCGAACCATCACCGATTCTTCGTCCAGCTGCCGCACGCAACCCGCCTCGCACAGGGCGGGGCAGATGCGGGAGGTGAACTCCGGGAAATCGCTGTTCACGGACAAAAGCTCGTAGGCGCGACGGAAGTCCCCGCGCGCCACCGCGCGGTTCTGATCCGGTACGAGGTTCGACAACGGGCACCCCGCGCCATGACAAAACGGGATCCCGCAGTTTTGGCACCGCTCGGTCTGTTCCCGCACCTCGTCCGTTGTCAATATGCGCTCGACCTCGCGCCAGTCATTACGGCGTTCCTCGACCGATCTATAGATGTCGTGAATTCTTTCCATAGCTATCCTTCCGTGCGTCAAAGGTATTATTGCACACTCTGTGCCATCGGCGAAAAACCCGCCAGTCATTACATTTTTGTCATCTCACCGCATCCTCCCGCCCCAAATAGGTACAAACGTGTTAGCCCGCCGGGGAAACAGCGGACCGCCACGCCAAAAATGGGGATGCGCCGCAATGCAAAAAACAGCGAAAAATCAGGCTTGATGTCTCCCGGAAGATATGAGATAGTGTTCCCAACACACGCGCCGAGTTTCTTGTGCTCTTCTTTCGAGATTTGGACAATGCTCATAAAGGGCGCGTTCTTTTTTATGACTACTGCTAAAATTCCATACGAAAAACCCTAGCTGGACATTTCTGACCAAGTGGCGAAACTACACAATCTCGCGGGTTGGTTGTGTCAGATGTCTTAGAAGCAGAGAAGTTCATCAGATTTATCAACTACGATCGGTTTTCCGGTTTTTGCCTTCGGTTTCAGGTTTTTGATTCAAACGCAAACGATCATAGGTTCATACCTGGAACGCGTTTTGAAGATATTGTAGAACTTTGTCGTTTCGATGCCTTGCTTCGAGATTGTATATCGGATGCGCTTGAGACGGTCGAAATATCGCTTCGCACATCGGTGGCGTTCCATTTCGGGAAATCGTTCGGGGCATTCGGGCATCTCGATAGAAACAATTTCGATAAGTCGTTTTCCCGTCAAGTTCCGTCTAAAGCATCGACGACTAAATATGTGGTGCCATACGAGGAATGGAAAAATGCGATTCTCGTCGAAACACAGCGATCGCAGGAACTATTCGTCCGTCATTTCAAAGAAACTTATACGCAGTTTCCAAACCTTCCAATATGGATGGTATCTGAGATTTGTTCTTTCGGAACGTTGTCGCACATGTATTCCCACTTGCGCAATACGGAACAGGGAGCTATCGCAAAGGATTATGGGATACATTATCTTGTTCTCGCCTCATGGTTACATACTTTTACATACATTCGTAATGTGTGTGCACATCATGCGAGACTTTGGGATAAGCGGGTATCAATTACTCCGAAACTTCCGTCTGGGAAAAACTGGATAACGATTGCTCATTCAGGGAATACAATCTATGTGGTTACCCTGATGCTCAACTGGATGCTTGCCCACGATTCGGTACCCAAGAAGTTGCATGTGGATTGGAAGAAACGCGTGGAATCTCTCGTTGATAAATTTAGTGTCAGGTTTCCTCAATTGCTGTCCCATACGGGGTTTCCTAGCAACTGGAAAAAAACTCCCTTATGGTGGCAGATATGAGGTACGTGCGAGACCTGGGTTCCTCGGTTGAGTTCTCACGCAGAGCCGCTGAGGACGCAGAGGGGCGCTACGTGCCAGCCAAGAAGCGGGAGGGCGTTTGTCTTCAAGTCGCTGTTCCGCGAATGCCACGAGCAAGGGGAGGGACGCGCTCCGTCGTGTCCGTTTCGGCAGGGCCGAACCTTGCTTTCGCTGCGGGGAGTCTCGGAGTTTCGGAGACAGGGGATGCCGTTTCTCCAAGCCTCCCAAACTCCCAGTACCGAAAGGAACGTGGATTTATGGCATTGTCGGCATATGTAACGCCGTAGTTCCGCGCGGGACATTCGGGGAAGCGACACTCTTGTCGCTTTTCGGCAGCGCGTCCATTTAACCATTTCACCATTTAAAGCGAAGCGATTTAATTTCCCCAGCGGGAGGGACGCGCTCCGTCGTGTCCGTTTGAGGATGACGCGAACCGTCCCGGCAAGCCAGATGCCTTTGTTCGACGGCTCACCCGGAGGTCTCGCCCCACCGTTGTCACCACGCCTTGTAAACACGGTCGCGACGGAGCGCGACCCCCGCCTTTGCGCCACCGTTTGGGGGACGCGCTTGTCGCGTCCGAAACAGTCCAGCTGGTAAGGCGCGTGATCCCTAACGCACCGTCCCAAGATGATTCGTCCGCATGGGAGGGCGTTTGTCTTCAAGCCGCCATTCCGCGAATGCCGCTAGCCGCGAGCAAGGGGAGGGACGCGCCCCGTCGCGTCCGTTTGCGCCCTGAAAAACACAAACTTCTCAGCCTTTCTGCTCTCCCGCTTCTCAGCTAGCGCTTTGCGTACCCGCCTACTCAACCATGACGGCCGCGCTTCCCTTGCCCTTCAGGACTGCGGTGCCATACCCAATGCCACCCGTCACCGCTCCGAAGACGCTGAACTTGTTCTTCGTCAATTTTCCGCCCTTCACGGCATACACCGTGAACGAACCTTTGAACAGCCCTGTCTTCGCCGTGTAAGTCAGTTTCAGACCGGAGACGTTCGTACCCGTGACCGTTACCGCGCCACCCTTATACGCAACCTTCGCCGCCTTGCCCGCATCCCACTTCGCGCCGCTCACCTTCAGCGGGATATCGAACGGCGTCTGCGCGACCGCGCCTGGCACGAGACCGGTCAACTTGATGTCGTCCAATTCGACCGTCCGTGTCCCGGCGGCGAGATTGCTCTTCGCGCCGAGTCCGACAACCTCCCAGTCCATCGTGAAGGAAGGCTTCACCGTATTCTTCCACGGCGTGAGCGCGGTCACGTCAAGCAACTGCTTCGTATTCTTGTCGAACCACGCCACAAACCCGAACCGGCTCTTCTTCGAGTAGATCACGGGGACGCAGCAGTAGTCGTCACCGGCGGTCATCTGCGCGGAGACCGTCACCTTCGCGCCGTCTGCCAGCACGCCGCTGACCTTCACCTTACCCTTCGCCGCCATCGTGATCGCCAGCGCTGAGTAGCCGCCCTGCGCGTAAGCGTCCACATTCTTCGGTGCCAGCGCAACCACGTAGCTCTTTCCGCTGAACTTCGACAACACGGCGAGCGCGGCTGCGTTTTTCGTCTTCGCCGCGTCCGCGCCGCCCTCCAGCGTTCCGACCTTCGCGACCGTTCCGCCGACCGCGTTCGCGCCGAACGTCACCCCTGCGAGACCACCGTTGCCCGCACCCGTCGCGAGGTTGACCGTACCAGTGATTTTCGTCTTCTTGCCGGTGGCGAGCGAAACGAACGTCAGGGTCGCGGCAGATGAAGTCTTTCCCTTCGCGGGTTTCTTCACCACCAGCACAAACGTCCCGGTAATCAACCCGTCGCCATCCACCGCATATCCGTTGAAGGTTCCGCCCTTGTAGGATGAAGACAACCCGCCGTACACAGGCGTGTCATGCAAGGTATAGTTCTTCGATTCACCCGTTTCCTCCCAGACTGCATATAACATTACTTTCGTATTCTGGTCCGCAGAGAGGTTTTTCACACTAACACCGTCTGCGTACACCACGTTTCCAATCTCGTTCGTTGCCCATCCCACGAAATTGTTCTTTGATTTTGAGAAACAGTTTTTCGTTAGATTTTTCTCAACATCGTAGGTCATTACAAGATCAGACATCGCGCCCGTACCACCGTTCGCGTTGAAGCGAATTGTGTACGTGTTCGCCGTCCAGAACGGATAGAGCGTCAAGGTGGCATTCGCCGTGTAAGACGCGGAGAGGTTATATGTCCTGCTCCCGCCATCGCTCGTCGACCAGCCCGTCTGGGTATAACCCGTCCGCGTGAAAATCGAGTCTTTCAGATTTAGATTTTTGTCATGCGTCTTTGTGTCGGTCGCCTCCGTTCCAGTTCCGTAGGCTCCCTTCCTGTAGGCAATGGTGTACGTTACGGCGGAAGGATCCTTGACCGTTAGGAAAAGAGGCGAGACAATCTTTCCGATTGTCTGCGAACCATCCGATATCATGTCACCGGATAGCTCCTCATTAATTTCATAGATACCGCCGCTATCCGAATCCCAGAGCCTGAGCGTCAACCCAGATTCTGTTTCGCTTATCAACCCGATGGTCAGCTGGAATATTTTTTCGGTTGGTCCTGTCATAATCTCTGAAACTCCCCGGCATTCACCGGAAGAGGAGAACGCCGCCAACATCGTCCCGCCCGTCTCAAAGTTTCCGTTCCCATCTAGGTGCCGCACCTGCAGATACGCAGTGATGTTCTGCTCCTGCGGAACAGGTTCCCATTCGCTCGGTGCCGCATTACCTACACCGACGGCAAAAGGCGGCTTGTCGACCGACTTTTCCGTAGGACGAACATTTGACAAAGCCGATGACGTAAATGTCAACGTCCCAGCGTTTGCGATCTTGGCCTTATATCCCATTCCTGGTTCAAGGTTAAACCCGGCGGCAGACCACCACTGCCCGTTATAGTAGGTTGTGGTATCTGTCGCAGACTTGACAATGTCATTGTCCGCGAAACCGCCCGAATGTAAAACAGTCGAAATCGGCACGGTATTGACGACCGTGGTACCAATCCAGTTCCAGCCGGATTTCACCGATACCCCTCCCGTAACAGCCGCCCCGGTAAGGGTAACCGTCTCCGTTCCACCTGAACTCTTCTTGACACAGTAGGCAAAACCGGGAACAATCGAGTAATCTGACGGATACCATTTGCCTCCGTAGTAGGTTGTCGTATCGGTAGCGGATTTTACGACATCACCGTCCGAGAACGAGCAATCGCCGAACACCGCGCCAACAGAGGCGTCATCTGCCAATAGGCAAGAAGAGAACCAATTCCAACCTTCTTTAAGCGTCACCTCTATCGTGTTCGCACCAATGAGAAACGCATACGGGCTGTTGATCACACCGATCTGCATATCTGCATTGCAGGATATCCTTTCGGGAATTTCGGAGATTTCCCCAGTCTCGGCGTTCCAGACTTTCAGAACGAAGCCTGACTCTGTCGCGTTTTCCGCGCTGACGGTCAGCACAAACAGTTTCCCGGAAGGTCCCGACATAATCGTAGACGAACCGCGGCACTCGCCTTTCGCCGAGAATACCCCCAGCATCGACCCATCTGCTTCGACAGCCTCGTTGCGGGAAGCGTCGAACACCGTGGCATATACCACCATCGAGTCTTCTTTCGTGACAGGCGTCCAAGATGGCGGCGTATTGTCATCAATAAGAGTCCATACCGCATACAGAGGCATATCTGCTGACACCGTAATACTCTGTTCATCCGTATAAGCGACATCTCCACCCGCACTGGTTGCCCATCCAACGAACTTATACCTTTCCTTTGAAAAAGTATTCTTCCTCAAACTTTGCGCCTCCCCTTGCTTAAAGGTCTGCTCTGCCATCGTCCCCGTACCACCATTTGCATTGAACGACACCTTCCAGGTGGTGGGAGAAACTGAAGTCCAGTTGGCTTCCAACATCACACTCCCGTTTGAGGTATCGGTAAGGTTCAGAAAGTAAACATCAGCAGAGACTCCATTCAGGCATTTCATGCTACTCCCCGTAATACTAATCGTCTGCCCGGACGGCGATGTTCCGTACTTCGCGATACTCGTGTTTAATCCGCTCGTCACCGTCCACCCGGCAAAAGTATAACCACCAACCCGCGTCGGCGCAGAAACACGGAACGGTGAACCGAACATCGCCGTATTCGGAGCATACGCCCCTTTTGTTCCTCCGTTCAAGTTGTAGTTAACAGTGTACGTATTGGGAATCCAATGCGCATACACCACCACATCGCCGTTGTATCGCCATTGCCAGGCATCATCCCAGTATGAACTCCCAATGACTGCCTTCCCGTCGGAATCATATACTTGTTCTCCACCCGTAGAGGATGTCCACCAGCCGTCGAACACAAAACCGTTCATCGTTGCTGTGCCTAGAAGCCAATAATAAATGGTTCCGTATTTTACGGTAACTGACGCTTGCTGATCCGTTCCTTCTGCCGAACCAAAGTTTGACCCAACAAGTATTCCGCCATTGGGATTTACCTTCAACGTGTAGGAAGCAGAAGCCGTAACAGTGAAATCGATAATCACGCTATTGTTAGACTCATTACTTTCAGAGAGGACATTGCCTGAATCAAGTGTACAGCGATAGGTATATTTTCCGGCGGAAAGATTTGAAAAAACCGGATACACAACCCCGCCCCACTGCTTGGACACGCCAGGAGCTAACCATAAACCGGAAGTGCAGTTGTAGGCACTCGATGCAACGACCGAACCGGAAGCATTCAAGACTTCGTGAAGAATCGTGTAATCCCTCGCGATTGCAGCTGCGCCATCATTACCGAACCGATTGTAAAGATAAATCGTATCGCTTTCTGCAAACGACGTTTTCTCCGTTGTCACCTCTGTTGAATCGGAAAGGAATACTGATTTGGGCCATCCGTCTGGGCACACAAAACACAAATCTGGCTTTGCACTAGAAACAACAACCGTAAACGAAATCGTCACGATATTGTTGTATTCATCACTTTCGTCGATAACTTTATTGGGGTCAAGCGTACAGCGGTATGTGTATTTCCCCGCTGAAAGGTCCTGAGGAATTGCAAATGTATATCCACCCCACCGTCTTCCTTCTCCTGCCGACAGCCAAAGGTTGGACGTACAATTAACCGGCACAGAAGAAATTATAGTTCCTGTTGAGTTTAAGACTTCGTGAAGAATTGTATAGTCTTTCGTTATTGCGGCCGCGCCATTATTGCCGAATTGGTTATACAGATAAATTGGTTCACCTTCCGTGAATGTTGTTTTTGCTGTTGTCATCCCCTCTGCATTGGAGAGGAATACGGCCTGAGGCCAATTATCCGGCTTCACAAAACACAAGTCCGGCTGAGAATTGCTGTCCAAAAGTGACAAGTCCACATTCCACAAATTTCCATTGCTTGCAGATGAAGTCACTTTCTTCGTTGTACTGTTCAAGCCCGATTTTGTGGCCGTAACATAATAGTCACCATTTGCGTCCTGTGTACGCACAGACCAGATTCCGTTCGCCCGCGAAACGGCAGTTATACTCGTCTGAGACGGCGTGACCACTTTCACAGACGCCCCCTCGACACCTGCGCCCGTTTGATCCTGTACCCTTCCCGATAATACCCTTCCTTTTTCCGTCGGGTGGATGTTGACGAGGACACCCCAAATCGTATCCCATGACGAACTTTGGATAGTCACAATATCATCGAACAAATTGTACCAGACATCGCCCTTTCCTTCCCATCCAACATTAATATGACTATACATTACGTTATTGTAGTACCCATACCCGTCAATAACGACAGCGTGGCCATTCTTATATTCACCATTGACGGCAAAATAAATTCCCAATACAACCGGCATTCCTGCATTGAGGCTTCCTAAAATATCGTTTGCATAAGGCATAGTTTTCAAATTGCCTGATGCGGCATTCTCGTTAATATAGTCAACACTTGCATACTCGAAACACGAGCGCAATCCAGCGGCCGCGTTCGTCAAAGATGCCGCTGATCCGCCCTTTTCTCTTTTGCACCAGTTCATCGCCGATGCCACACCTACATCGTATGTCAAGCGTCCAATAGCCTCGCACTGGACCGAATCCGTGATTTCGGCGGCACTCAACGGCATATTTTCCCAGTCATAAGTTCCGCCCTTCATCGTTTTGTCGGTTTCCACATCGTCAACTTTGCAAGTGCGGGTATAACGCTGCACATATTTTGTCGGTGCCTTCCAATAACGCATAACCTGCGAAACGGCAGTAGCGGTACATCCACAAACATAGTTGTTCGGAGTATAATAATTCCAAATGTAATTTCCGTTCCATCTTCCGCTTTGTCCCCATTTCGACTGTATCATTGGCGAAACCCGGACATCTGTAATTCCCTGGAGGCTTGTTTCCGGTTCCGGCGGAGTTTCTGCATCTGAAAGGACTTTTCCCGCTGTCTCGGTAAGTTCGCTCCATCTCGTTTCCGCAACAGTCAACATCGATGCACTCGACAAAGACTTGTGTGATGTTCTATTTGAAAAAGAAATCCTGTTTGACATATCTCTCTCAAGTAACACATAGAGAGGATTCGATTCGTCGGCATCAAACTCGCCAGAATCGCAAAACGCGATAATCGGATTAACCTTTGTATCTGCCGATGTAATAACAAAACCACCATCTTTTATTCCGATGACATGAAAAAGGGGAACGCCATCAGTATTGCTGAATGTTCGGCTTTCCCCAGTTTCCCGGGTCTTAAATCGACTACCCATCGGCGACAAACCTCGTTTCATCCAGTTCTGCACTGCGAGTTTTGCCTTACCCGATGCGACAGTCTCTCCCCACACACTCCCGACGCCAAGCACGACCAACAGCGCATATGCGGCAAGGCGCATGAACCCGTTCATGAACAATCTATTTCTCTTCATTTTCGTTCCTTCTCTCTCGTTACGGACGCGTGTTTGGGAAACGCATCCTACAATCCATGCCGCTCGGCAACCGGAACGAAAAAAGAAAGCCTCTCATCGTATCTCATTGGAGGCCGTGAGAATTGCCTTGATGGAAATACAAAGAGAGGAGGCGCGTATGCGCTTTCTCTGCAAGGTATCGTCCATCTTGAAAATTTCTCACGTTCCCAATGACGATCGCTTTGCAGCGTTAACAAATCGTCCGGGGGTGGAAGGGGATGTCGGCTCACGCGAAGTAGCTTGACGTTCCCGGTCAGTTCCCGGAGTATGTCCATCCTAGACAGATTGCCGCTCTCGCGGCATTCCGTCAAAGAATGAGGCTCATAATACCGAAGTTTGCTAGACAAATCAAGCGTATTTTTGAAATGGGTACAAGTTTATAAAAATGCTTCTCTTGTGCCCGTTTGGGTTAGCGGGGTAAGCAATGCGGTCGCGATCCATCCTACGCAAGGCTACGGAGGACAGGCAGGCGCGACACATCGCGCCAGCTGAGAGACTGAGAAGTTGAAAAGCGGTGCTGGGGTTCGCCTTCTCTTCCCACGTAAAGTCTGCAAAAGACTCTGCGTGCTCAGCGGCTCTGCGTGAGAATCCAAACGAGGAATCCAGTATGCTGAACCTTGTCAAGGCTCGGAAGTATTATAAACCGGGTTTTCCGATAAATCCCTTGTGCTTCTGGAGTATCGAAACCAACGTACTTCCATGATATGGTCATGGACGATATAGTAAACCGTATAGTTACCTACTTGAATTGTGTAGTACGGTTGTCGTACGTCAGGCGGAGAATAGCGCGGCGCGGTCACGAGTGGATGGCTGAGCATACGATCGATGGCATCGTATGTGTCAGCGATCAGTTTATCGGCTGCGGACGGATTCCCCAGCTGCAATTCAATGTACGCGACAGCCCGGTCTAGTTCCTCAATGAACGTTGGACGGATGTCAAGCGTGTACTTTTCTCCGAGCATTCCGGCGTTCCTTAAGAATTTCTAGCGACTCATCGCGGGTATAGTGTCTCGGATCGTTTTCGCAAAGTGAATCGACCCTGTTCAGTTCGTCAATAACCGCATTGTTGAGCCGCTTGTATGTCTCGAAACTCATCGTGACCATACATCCATATCCGTTACGCGTAAAGATAACCGTATGACCGCCCTGCACATAGTCGGCAATCTCGGCAAACCTGTTGCGCAAATCTGAAACCGGTCGGATATCCATGTCTGAAATTGATGGGACCATCGTTACCCTCCTTCGTCAAAGTCGATGTTGTTTATTTTATCATAATTATGATAATGATACAATAACAAAAGGTAGCGGTGTGCCTTACAATCGGAAAATTCTCTGTTGGACAATTTGAAAGAAGAATATCGGCCGTTTTTCATCACACCATTTGAGTGAATCCGTTTTCTGGCGTCATGCATGCACCTATCGGGGAAAATCCTTTGTTTTCAACCTCCGCGTCTCCGACGTCTTTCGTGGTCGCGCGAAGCGCCCTCCGTGGCATATTCCGTGTGTTCCGTGGTTTTCAAAGTGTCCAACAGAGGAATTTCGTTAAATCGCTATAAATGGTGAAATGGTGAAATTGACGAGCCGCCGAAAAACGACAAGAGTGCCGCTTCCCCGAATGCCCCGCTCGGAACTCCGAATTGGCGGCGTTACAAATGCCGACAATGCCACAAACCAACGTTCCTTTCGGTACTGGGAGTTTGGGAGGCTTGGAGGAAAACACCGCTTGTCTCCGAAACTCCGAGACTCCCCGTAGCGAAAGCAAGTTCCGCCTTGCAATGCGGTCGCGATCCATCCTACGCAAGGCTACGGAGAACAGGCAAGCGCGACCCGATTTGGGCAACGAGGACGTTGCCCCTCCCATTCTCCGCGCCTCTGCGTGAGAAAATAAGAAGTCCACTTGCCAACTTAGGGCCGAAGGTCCCGCTCTACCTAGCGGATGCTGATGACGGTGCCGGCGGCGTAGTTGTGGTAGGCGCCGGTGCCAGAGATGTAGGTCGGGAAATTCGCGGCGTTGAAGGTACCGTGAACCTCGCGCCCGTCGATCATGAAGGACCGCACTGGGATGTCTCCATCGAAGTCCAGCACGAGGTGCGTCCCCGCCGCCAGAGAGATGTCGAGGTCGGGGCTGGTCCGCGACGCGATGAGCGCCTGGCTCATAAGCGGCAACAGTCCGATCCGTACGTTGTCCAGCACCGCGTCCGCGTTTCCGGAGACGCCGCCGAATCCGATACGGTGCGTTCCCGTCTGCAGGGTTCCGAGGTCGATGGTGACCGTCTGCCAAGCGGTGACCTTGTTCAGCGTCTCACTCGTATAGATCTGGTCGGTGTCCAGCCAAACTCCAATCTTCGCGACATATCCCGGAGTGTAGCCACGCGAGGCGAAATCGAAGGTCAGTACGCAACGCATCGGCTCGTTCAGTGTCAGCGTTCGCCAGATCCGCCCGGTGCTGTTGCGCAGGAATGCGTAATGCGTTCCGTTTGTCGCCTGCGACCCGAAATAACTGCCGTTTCGCGCGATTCCGACGTTGTTGTCCACGTCAAACTCCCAGTGCCGCAAGTTCGACGGGAACCAGGTCTTGTCGCGCTCGCCGCGTTTGTCGCGATTTGCTGTGTTGGAATCTTCCGTTGTCGTCGGCAGCGGATTCAGCGGCTCGAAGCTGCCTTCCTCGATCTCCTCCGCCTCGGGCACCGTATTGGTGGCGGTGACTCGGAAGGTTCCGGCGCGTACCTGGACCGAGCCGTCCAAACGGCTTTCCGGCTTCATCAGGTTGAGTGCCAGCGTACCGGTTCCGGCTTTGACCAGCGAGTTGCCCGCGTAAAGGACGGAGCAATCCACCGTCGCGCTCGATTCCACGGTGAAGGTGGCGGCGTTGTCGGCAACGTTGCTGATGGCGTGGAAGCTCTGTCCCTGCGAGGCGTTGTTCGGCTTCAGCTGGAAGTTGCCGCCGGCCAGCACCAAGTCCGTGCCGGGCTTCAGCATCACGGGTTCCGTCATGGCGGGACCTACCGTGAAGTCGAACTGGAGGGTACCTTTCTTGACGATCGTCGGGCCGTTGTACGACATCGGCGCGGAGAAGATCACGCGGTCTCCGTCCTCCATGATGAACGGGCCGGGTACGCCGGGAACGGGACTGGTCATCGAAACGCGGATACGCGCACCGCGGGCCGTGTTGTTATCGTAACTGCGCGTATTCATCTTCATCCCGCGTTCCAGAATCTGGACGGGCGGGTACGCCGTGACATCGGGAAGCGCGATGAAGTCTCCCTGGTCATCTGATTTCAGACGGATCGTGCCGCCGTCGAAGACCAGCAGCGTGTTCGTCGTGTTGTGTGTCGAGGAAGCGAATTTCGGCATGACGAAAGTCGAATCCCCGAAACACTGGATCTTTCCGTTCGACTCCGGCAGATTCCTGATTCCGGCGGGGAAGCGCATGTTGCTCGTGACGAAAGTCACGCGGTTGCTCAGAGTGAAGGTCACATCGTTCCCGGAGATATCCACCCAGTCCGCAACGACCGTATTCGTTCCGGACAAAATGACCTCGCCGCCTTCGGTTTTCTGTTCCGTGTTGACGCAGACGAACTTGCGGAGGGAGGAGAACGGATAAATCCCGTCATACACGACACGGCTCTTCGCCGATTTTGCCGCGTTGCCATCTACGCGGGCGATGAAGTCAACATAATCAATCGCGACATCCGACACCCGAATCTCGGTCGGCGCATCCGCCGTGCGCGTAATCAGCGTGAAAGCTGGATCGACTCCCTCCGTGAACGGCTTGGAGTATCCTGAAATGGAGGTGTCACGAAGCGTAACGGTCTGTCCGTCCATCGCCTCGATTCCGGTATCGACCATGTTGTAGGCGGGATTCTTCTGGACGCGAATCGGATTGTGGATCACCGCGTCCGGCTCCTCTACAGAAAAAATTCCCTGTTTCTGGACGCCGGATTCGGCAACCGGCATGTTAAAGAGAAGTGGCGCATTTTCACCGATGGCGCTCATCGTCTTGGCAAGCAACTTTCCCTGCTGGACGAACACACCGTCAGAGAGTTCGTTCGTCCCGCCGAGGGTCAGCGTTCCCGCCCCGTCCTTGACCAGTCCCATGCGGCCGTTCTCGCCGTTCTCGCGGAAATCGCCGTCGTATTCCACCGTCTGCCCCGCAGGTACGGCGAACGTCAGGCTGACGGGCGCGTCCGTGCGCGCTACGGCAATGGTACCGGTGCCGGAAAGCGACTCAGCGCTCGTCACGGGCGTGGCCAGCGCAAGCGTGGCGTGGTTCCGCACGGCGCCCAGCGTCTGTTCCGGATCGACATCCGTCAGCAGGAGGCTGGCCGCGGAGGCGCCGTAAGAGGTATAGGATGCCGCCACATTCGTGAATCTGTCGGCGGCAGTCCCCTGGTAGAGGGAGTTGCCGAAGGTGATCTTACCGTTGCAGTTGTCGAGCATCCCGGCGTTCTCGCCGTTGGGCGCGACGATGCAGCTTTGCTCGCCTCTGTACCCGAACGTGCGGATCGTGTAGGTACCGTTCTGGAGACGGACCGGCTTCGCCAGCCGGAGGAAACGGTAACCGTTGCGCAGGAATCCAGAGTGATCCGGCGTGAACCGAACAGTCGCGAACACGGTGTTGTTGGAAGCGAGGTAGGTTTCCATGTCCCGAGAGAACCCGTCTTCCGGCGTGGCGTCGTAACATCCGAGGTGAGTCACCCAGAGCGGGCCGTTGACAATGGTGAAATCATACCCGTAGCCGACGGTGGAGTTCCCCATGTCACCAGAGGCGGCAACCGCCTGGTAGGGCTGATAGACGGAGGCGCCGTTGTCGAACGAGACCGTTCCCGCCTCGATGTCCAGTCCGCCGCTGAGGGTCGCGGAAGCGGAGAGGGTCAGCGTTCCCTCGCCCTGCTTCTGCAGCGCTCCGGCGCGGAACGGGGTCTCGAAAACCGCCGTGCCGCCCGCATCGACAAACAGCGTGGATTCCGGTAGGCAGAGCGAGAAGATACCGTCGGTGAAGGTGCGTGTCGAAGCCCCGTTGAAGATGAGGTTGCCAACTGTCACCAGTCCGCCGCCGAGAGAAATCTGCTGGTTCACTGTCGGCGAAGCGGGGAAGGTTGCCGTGGCATCCGTACCGGACGGCTGCGTGTTGTCCGCCCACGACGAGTTGTTGTTCCACTGCGCTGTAGCACCGGTCGCGATCCAGCTTCCGTCCTGCGATACCGGCAGTTCGGGGATTCCCTCTGCCAGCACCAGCCGCGCGTGTTCGGCATACGCGCCGCGCACGTCCGCCGCGTATGCGTTCAGGATTTGTGAACCTGCCCCGTTCGGATCACCCAGGCGGTAGATCATCCGCCCCAGCGTCAACTCACGCAGCGCGCGCCGCCGCTCGATGTCCGCAGTCGTTGTGTTGAATGAAACCGCCGTCGCATTCGTCTCGTTCCAGCCGCAGATGTTCGCGCCGTTCAACAGGGCGACAGCCGACGGAAGCAGGTTGGTAGCCAGGTAAGACTCCGCCGCGAATGCCGCCATACGGAAGTGGGACAACTCCACAATGTTGTCTCCCTGGACAAGTCCTTGGATATACCTGTTGAGAATCGGTAATGCGGGCGGATACTCGATCTTGGAGAGAGCGTACCAAACGGCATCCTTCAAGGAGGTCTGCCGCCCATAATTCCCCATGCCGGTGAAATTGTAGCCCGTGTCCCAGGTTCCGACAAGCGCGTCGCAGAGGCGTTCGGCGCCCGTAGCGTCGCCCAGCAACGCCAACGCGCAAGCGAGCGGAAGCCTCTCCGTGTCATTTGCCGTCGCGTAGGCCTGGCGCAGGAGAGGCAGGGCCGTTTCGGGCGCGGCGAGCAGGTATTCCAGCCCGATGAAATTCGTGGTGAGCGAGGCGATCGCGTCCGTCACCTGTTGCTGCGAGACCGAGGAGTCGGCGTCTGTCAGCACCCGCGCGTTCAACGCGCCCAGCGTGACCAGCTCGCTCTGAATCGAGGCGACGTTCACGCCGCGGACAGAACCGGCATCCACTGCGGCCGCCGCCGCGAGTCCGGCGGCATAACCCTGGTTCTGTACGTCTGCCTGCATCCGGATGATGGGCATCGCGTCGCGTTCCGCGCTGATTCCCAGTCCGGTAGCGATCACACCTTCCAGCGAGTTCGGCAAGAGTGCGCGGTACGGAACGTCCGCCGCGAAGTTCATCGCGGAGGTGTGGTGATAGAACATCAGCACGTCGCTGGAACTGAAACCGTGCATATCGAAGTTGCTTGCGCCGTGCATAATCGTGTCGTTCCAGGTCTTGCCCGTCAACACGTCGAGAATGCCGACCACCGCGTCCCCGACAATCCGACGGCGTTCACGGCTGCCCGTGTACGGCGATCCCGTGGTGAAGCAGTTGCTGTCGGCGGTCCCCAGACGCGCCCGCAGGGCAAAGGTCGAGATGTCGCCCGCATCGGTGTCGTTCTGGAAACCGATGTCGTAGTTCTGATAGCTGTTGGCCAGGGCCTGCATACAGTGCGAGGCACCCTGCAAGGCCAGTTCGCGGGAGGTGATGAATGTGGTCTCGCCTCCGGCCGCCGCCGTGATGTCGGCGTTTCCGGTACTGTCGATGACAACCGAACAGGAGATGACGCCGCGCGTTCCGTCCGGCAGCGCGACGACGACACCCGTGACGATCTCGTGCCCGTTCCCGTCGTCGCCTGTCACGACCGCGCCTTCGACAAAGACACCGTTCCAGATCTCAACGCCCGCCGTGCGGCAGGCGCTACGGAGCCATTCGGATTTCGCCGCGTAATAGACATAGCCGCATGTATCTACTCCCGTGTCCACTTCTGAGGTAAACCCGACAGCATTCCCGTGGTAGTATCGGCCGATACGGCTGTCGGTCGCAGTTCCGCCCAGCGTGTAGAGGTAGTCCAGCGCCAGTACGCTTTTACCCTTGCGGGCGGCGGCGATGGCGGCAGGTGCGCCCGCCGTACCCAGTCCGACAACCGCGATGTCCGCCGTCGCCAGCACCGGCAGGTTTGCGCCAAGAGAGGTGACAGTCGCGTCTGTCCCCTCCCCCACGTTCATCGGTACCGTCAGGCGTTCGCGCACTTCGGAGGAACCGCTTGCCACGGACGTGCCGCAGGTCACGCCCGTCAACGCGCCGCGCGATTGCGCGGCGGTGGAGGCGGCCGTTCCGATGCGCCGTCCCAGAATGTAGGCGTTGCCGGGAAGCTGCAGACGGTAGGCGATCGAACGGCTCACGTCCGCGCACGGTCCGGCCACATACACGTAGGGAAGCGCGGCGGCCGAGAACGATTCGAGCGACAGCGTGGCCGGCGAGGTCCAGACCGTCTGTTCGGAAGAAGAGGAGAGTTGTTCCGGCGGCGTGAAGAAAAGCCGCTCGGAGGCATCGACCGTGGATGCCGCCCACGTGTCGTCGCGGAACTGCTGTTCGATCTCCGCCAGCGCCGCGTAGTCCGTGGCGGCGAACGGGAACGAACGGCTGATCCGATAGGAGGCGATCCCGTAGGAAGTGGGCGCACCGCTCGGAGCCAAATCCGCCGGTGTGACCGAAACGGTAAGCTGCGAGGGGAGACATTGCGTGACGGTGTAGGAACTGGCGAGCGACGGCAAGCCGTTCGTCATGCACGTCACGGTACGGGTGAAGACCGTCTCTGCTCCGGGGGCAACCGACCGGAAGAGCGACTGTCCCGACTGGCGGATTACACTCGCCCATTCCGTCGCATCGACGATCGTCTTCGCGCGGATCGCCTGGCGCCCGTTGCGGTTCACGATCACGACACCCGCCGGATTGTTCGAGCCGTCGCGCAGCACGCCCGTCACCTGCGCACCTGTCAGGAACGGGACCTCCGCCTCCAGCAGGGCGGCGTCCAGCGACTTCTCAATCCGGATCGGGCGTGCGGAACGCACCTGCGAGTTCTCCGTCGAAATCATCATCTCCGCCAACAGCTGTCTGCTGAATTCCTTCCGGCAGATGACGCGGAGATAGCGGCTGGAAACCGGTTCCGACGGCGTGAACGTCAGAGAGAAAAGCTGGTCGGTCTCCAATCCGTACTGTTCCGTGATATCCAGCGACTGGACCGATCCCGCCACGTCCGTGTAGGTTGCTCCGTCTGTGCTGGACTGCAACGCGATTGTCGTCGTCCCGAAGCCACCGTCGCCCGCGCGGTAGAAGCTGAACAACACAATGCTGTTCACCGCACCCGCTCCTTCTTGTATCGTGACGTTCAGCGTCACGTCCGAATTGTACTGGACCGAATGCGTGGAGGAGATCGTAAAGTAGCCGTCGAAGAGCCGGGTATAGTCAGGATCCGGATGCCCGCTGTTCGGGGCGACGCTTGGCGTGTAGGCATACGTGATAGAACGGGTAGCAGGGAAATTCAGGTAAATCAACGCCTCGTTGAGTCCGTCGTCATGGTCGAAATCCACCCAGAGGTTACGCGGCTCCACCACGTCCTCGCCCAGGTGGGTGCGCGGTGCAACCAGAAAGACGGAGCTGCCCGCTTCCTTTGCGGCGAGTGCCGCACCGACCGCACCATAGGTGCCGCCCACGACCACCACATCGACATCCTTCAGAACCGGAATCTCGCGTCCGGATTCCGCCACCGTATCCGCGAGCGACACACTCACGCAGAGCGAAAGAATCATTGTCGCGACCGCCGACACCACGCCATTGCACATCCAACTCTTTCTCATACTACACCTCTTTCATTACGGGTACTGCAAATTAATGGATTAATGTTAGCAAACCCCATCCATTTTTACAATGCGAAAAATAATTCGAAATTACTCTGGGGCGCATCTGTATAATTCAACCTAAATTCCGCTGTTGGACACTTTGAAAAACCACGGAAACCACGGAAAAACATCGGTTTCTTGGAACGGCGATTCCGTAAGTTCCGTATATCCCGTGGTGAATCATGGCGCTTTGGAA
>JAFSTA010000197.1 GCA_017450695.1 Kiritimatiellia bacterium
CGCTTTGGAATTGTTCAGACTTTCACCATTTGGGTGAATCCGTTTTCTGTCGTAACGTATGCGCGGGGGATCGAAAAGCCTCTGTTTCCGGCACTTTCTCTGCGTACTCTGCGGTCTCAGCGCCTCCGCGTGAGAACCCTGACGAGGAATCTAGGGTCAACAAGGGTTTGCTGTGTTCAAACACAGAAGTTTTCATGTCATGGCCTCACGCCAAGTTCGCCAAGTACGCGAAGTGGCCGACTTCCTTCCCTTTGCGAACGTTGCGGACTTTGCGTGAGGTTGAATCTCCGCGTTCGGTATCGCAGTCATCGACATGGATCACGGTGAAAAACGCAGATGCGCCCAAGCTTACGTATAGGCAAGCTTGGGTGTTGCGATTTGACGCCGGATGGTATATACTATCTCCGTTTTTTCAAGAGGGGTGTCCTGTGTGGCAGGTCGTCCCGCCTTGTTCTCGATCGCGGCACGATACGCGGCATGCGATGACCGAATGGGATGTTACAGAAAAGGAGAAGTCTGATCATGAACACCAGCAGAAGGAATTTCATCGAACTTGGGTTGCTTTCTTTCGCGGGATTGGCCGGTGCGCCGCCGTGTTTCGGCGACAAATCTCGCGGCAGATCATGGTACAACGGCATTGAAGTGGGATGTATCACCTACAGTTACCGCTCGATGCCGTGCGATGCGGCGAGCGTGGTGCGGTATGCGGTCGAATCGGGTCTCGGAACGCTGGAACTCAAGGGTGAGGTGGTTGACGGATTCGTCGGCAAAGGTGCAAAGCGCGACATGGCGAAGCTGCCCGTGCTCAAGAAAATGTTCGACGATGCGGGCGTGTCCTTGCATATCGTGAAGTTCGGCGCGATCGGTGGTGGAAATGAGGTGGAGGACGAGTACCGCATCGCGGCGGCAAAAGCCCTGGGGGCGCGGTGCATCACGCGTGAAATTCCGAAACCGTCCGAGTGCGAGACAATCGGAAAGCGTTGCGCGGCGCTTGCCGACAAGCATGGAATCTACATCGCGTTCCACAACCACACGCAGATTGATGCGCTTACCTATGATGGACCGCTTCTCGGATACTCTCCCAACCTGATGATCAATTTCGATATCGGCCACTATGTCGCGGCTACGACGGAGGACAAGACGCGCTTCATCGATCCGCTTGCGTTTGTCGAGAAGTACCACGGACGGATTTACTCGATTCACCTGAAGGACCGTACGACGAAGGCGAACGGCTCGAAAAATCTGGAATTCGGCAAGGGCGATACGCCTCTCGCGAAGCTCTTCCCGCTTCTCCAACGCAAGAACTGGCCGATCTACTGCGACATCGAACTCGAATACAAGATCCCGGCAGGTTCGAACGCCGTCAAAGAGGTCGCCCGCTGCAACGCGTTCTGCCGTACCCATTGCAACGTCGATCCGATTCAAGCGTGCTTCTGATGCAGAGATAGGTAGGGTAGTTTGGTGGTTGTCCTGCCGTCCGCGCTCGCATGGGATGCACAGGAGGGCGCGGTGCTTCGCACCGGGCGAAAACCACGGAGGGGCAACGTCCTCGTTGCCCGAATGGGTTACACGCCGTCGCGCTCGTACCACCCAACCACCCAACTACCGAACTACCGAACCACCTAACCTTGAACTTCTAGGCAAGGAGGGAAAGATGACATCATCGAGAAGACAGTTCCTGCAAATTACGGGCGGCGGTTTTTCAGCTGCCTGGGCCATGTTCCAAACTCGCTTGCTGGCGCAAACGATTGCGCCGCGACCGCCGCTCCGGCTCGGCGTGGTCAGCGACATCCACATCCGTGACAATGGGCGGACAGAGAATGATTACTCGGGCGGAACCACGGGAACATTCCGCGCCGCGCTCGAATACTTCCGGAACCGTCACGTGGATGCCGTCGTGATCGCGGGGGACATGGCGGACACGGGGCAGGTCTCCGAACTGGAGCGCGTGGGCCAGGTCTGGCGTGATGTGTTTCCCGACTGCAAGGGCGCCGACGGCGCTCGCGTGGAGCCCGTGTTCGTGTACGGGAACCATGACCGCCTCGCGTGGAAGTGGGGGCTTCGCGGCAATGCGGCGAAAGATTCGGAAAAGCTTCGTGCCGCCAAGGAAAAGGGAATCGGCCCGCGCGAGGCGGAGGCATGGAAGCGCGCGTTTGGCTGGGAGTGGAAGCCGGTCTATTCGCTGAAAGTTAAAGGTTTCACCTTCCTCTGTGCGCATTGGGGATATGAGAAAGACATCCCCGCCTACGCAACGGCATATGCCGCAGAACTGGATCTCCATGCGTCGAAACCCTTCTTCTGCGTCCAGCACCCGCACCCGAAAGGAACGCTGTTCAGTTATTGGGGCAAAGGCGCGGAGGACGGCGGAGAACTCACCGAATTCCTTAAGGACTATCCCAACGCCGTTTCGTTTTCTGGACATTCGCACATGGGGCTGACAGACGACCGTTCTGTCTGGCAGGGCGCGTTCACGGCGGTGAACACCTGTACCCTGTTGCAGATTTCCACACCCTACGGCGGCGAATGGCAGTGCGTGAATTCGCGCCGGAGTTCAAACGAGAAAGCCTACCACATGGATGCGACAAGTCGCAAGGGACGGCAGGGCATGGTGATGGACGTGTGGCCGGACCGACTGGAAATCGAACGCCGCGAATTCGTGCTGGGCGAGGCGGCAGGTCCCGTGCGGATCGTACCGATTCCCGCAAATCCAGCAAACCCCGCCTACGGATATGCCGCGCAATCGGCGAGAACATCCGCCCCCGGTTTCCCAAAAGGCGCAATGGTTTCGGTTGTTCGTCGGAAGGGAAAAAACACCAAGAAGGTCGAAGAAGATCAGATTCACGTTTCCTTCCCCTCCGCCTGCGCGGGTGGCGAGAAGGGGCGCGTGCTGCTCTATGAGATCGAGGCACTAGCGGATGGTGCCCCGGTCGGCAAGTGGCGGCTTGCGCAGGAACTCCATTTCCAGCCTTTGAACCGCATTCCCGCGTCCTCTAAACTGGTGATTGGCGCCAACGAGATTCCGTCCGGCAAGACCGTGACCTTCCGTGTCACCCCAGTCGGATTCTTCCACCGGGGCACCCCCATCAGCTCGTAGCGGACAGCTTTTACCCTAAGTTCAGTTGGACAATTTTTTAGAAATCACGGAATACACGGGAAAATCATCAGTTCCGATTTCACCTCTGGTTCTTTGTGTTTTGGGGCTGGTATCACATTTTGCAAAGTGTGATACCAGGCAACTGGGGAATACGGGGGTCAGGGTGTCCCCCATCTCATGGCATACTGATGCCGAATGCGGCGGCAGCGGCGCGGTTGTTTCGGACGAAATTCTGGAAGCGTTCGCGGGAGAGCGGGTGGCTGCGGTGCGTGTCGGATCCTTCATCGGTGAGAACCGCTAGCGCGTAGTGCCAGAAGAGCGTTCCCGCGAAGGTGTATTCGCTGAAGGGACTGCAGCTGATCACGGAGGAGGCGAAGGAGTCCGCCTCGCGTTCCTGGTTGCGCTCGACCTCCAGATTTTCCCTCGGCGAAAACGACATCAGATGCCCCAAGACGTGATGGCCGACCTCGTGCGCCAACACGCTGACAATCATGCCCGAAGAATAGGAAACCGCCTTCTGCCGGACGGCATCATCTCCCAGCGCGGGCAGGAGTCCGCACTGCGTAATCAAGTTGAGGCATGCCTCGACGGAACAGGCCGCCGTCAACTGCGGGGACATGGCCGCAAGCAGTCTGGCAAGACTTCCCCGATGTCCGGCGTTTTCCCACGCCACGCCGATTCCGATAAGTCGTGAATAGCGCAGGGCACCGCCGTAGATCACCGTATCGAACGAGAGCGTAACCCGTCCCCCATTCTTCGGATCAGGTGCGGACTGCGCACGTCTCGCCGTGGCGTTTACGACATCGTTCGCCTGATCATACAGGAATGGAAGACCCTCCATGCACTGCGCATACCGGATGTTCTCCACCACCATCGGGGAGGAAACCACATAGCCGTACAGCTGGTTGACCTCGGCGGGTGAAGGGGAGAGATAAGCCACAACCGAGTCAGTCGTGACCGGGATCGGTGCGCCGGCTTGTGCGGGGACACCCACGTTTGTGGCGGCAACTCCGCCGGTCACGGGAGAGACCGGCGTGACTTGATTCCGCTGGAAGAGGTTGCCAAGTCCGAATGACTTCTTTTGGTCCGGAACCGGCGAAGGCGCAGGAGGCGTGGATTCGCCCTTCTTGTGCAATTCAGCTCCGTTGTAACTGTATTTCATAATCCGTTGCCTTTCTTGTCTAGAAGTTCAAGGTTCGGTGGCTCAAGAAAGTAATCCCCATTTACATTCCCATGTGAGCGCGGGCGGTGCGCTAACCACCCAACCACCCAACCACACTAACCACCCAACCACCCAACCTAACCACCCGACCACCTAACAGGTTGGTGGTTTTTCCGCCTACTCCGTCAGAGGGGACTCGGTTGCGGTTTCGCTGGAAGCGGTCTGCGGCGGCGTCTCGTCGAATCCCGCCAGTGCGGATTCGAGATCCACCGAATCCGTCGCGCGTTCGCGGCGTTGTCCGGCGCGTTCGAGATCCGCGACGGCATCCGCCAGATCGTCCGTTTCGGTAGCCGCGTTCTCAATGTCGTCCGTGAGGCGATCCACATCCTCCACGCGCGGGCGTTCAAGTCCGCGCGCGATGAGCTCCAGCGTCCGTCCGCGCACGGTGGCGATAATCCGCTCGTTCTCGAAGAGGATCGTGAGCTGGCGTTCCAGACTCTGGTACTCAGCCAGCAACGCCTTCAGCTCCATCTCCAGAATCTTCTTCCGGGCGGGAGGGGCGGACTGCCAAATCTTTTTCTTGGCGGCGATCTGGTTGTACAGTTCCTCGAAACGCGCCGACATCGGTTCGCGCCGGGCACGCGTGGAAGATAACTGGGCGTCCAGGGAGACCAACGCGGCCTCGGGATCGCGGATGCCACGCAGACGGTCAAACAACGCTCCTGCCGACTTGCCGAGCGAGACGGTGAAATCCAGCAGGGACTTCGTGATCTTTTTGCGCGATTCCGACGACAGCTCGCGTTCCGCGCGGGAACGGAGTTCCGCCTCCTCCGTGGATGAAACCTGTGGTTGTTCTTCAGCCATACTCTCCTCCTGTCCTTTCTTTTCCGAAACTTCCTCGTTCCGCTCCTCTGTCGGAGCCGAGTTCTCTTTCCAACCGTGCGCGGGACACAAGCCGTTGCCCGTATGCCAGTGCAAGGCGCAGAAAACGGCCTCGCATTCAGGGGCACTGCAGTGACCCGCGATGGCATATCGGTTGGGTAGGATACACCCACATACCGTACAGACTGTCTCGTTTTTGATCATACCTTACCTATTGGCGTTTAGCTTTTTCCCGCTTCCCAGCTGGCGCATGGCGCCCCCCGCGTCTCTGCATGAAGCTTGACACGCTTACCCTGCCAAGTGAAAGACGAACCGTTCACTTTCCGGCTGACGTCCGTTCCGCCGTTCCTTGCCGAAACGGTTGTGTCAAGACACGGTGTAGCGCAACACGATCCCTGCCATGACAATCCCTCACGATACATCCCGAATCTCCTTCCAATCATCGTCATTCGGCCAACAGTTCCACGAGTTGCGGATACTTGAGAAACGCGCTTCCCAAAAGTCCGCCCTTGTACAAGGAGGGTTCATAGACCGCGCAAAATGGAACGCACAGACAGTCGCCATCCCATTTCTGGGCAGTACCCGTCACCTTCCGAACCCCCGGCATCAACTCCAAAACCTTGCGGAATTTCTCCGCCGTTGACAGATTCTTCCCTTGGCTCTCCTCTCCAACGAACGCCAGTGTGAACGATTCGCGCACGACACCCCATTTCTCAGGACGGATTGTCTGCCGAAGCCAGTTCATAATCTCGTTTGTGAGCTTGTCCGCCAATTTCCGTTCAGCGGCATCTTCGCCGACAGCTCGTTCTCCCTTGGCGTAAATCGGTTTTTCACTCTGGGTGACATTCTGCGTTCCGATGATCTTCACCAGTCCACGGGTTATGCCGGAAAAAAAGCAGGATGCCCCCAGTTTGTCGGATGGACCGCGATGCGTTACCAGAGAGACGAGAATATCTGGAGTTCCTTCCCCATGAACCTGGTAACCTTCTTGAGCCAGCGCCTCTTTCGTCGAACTGGCAACGGCGTCAGCGAGAGATTTGGATTTTCGGTCCGCCTCCTTGGACAAGACCGTGACATGGATCTCGCCTGGGCTTAGTGCGATCTGTTCGACCAGGCGCTGGTTGAGGTCGGCATTCACTTTCCCTCCACGGATTTTGATGTAGTCCTCCCAAATGTACTCGCCTTTCTCGATGTCGATCGCGTTCATCACGAGGTTTGCTCGAATCCGCTTGCGGAAGTTCACGAAGGTAATCTCTGCATGCAGTACGATCTCGGCTCTCGCCAGTTTTCCATAGTGAATGAGCTGATTCTTGCTGAACCGTTCGGAAACCTCGACGTTTTGATACGTGTCTGCCTTGACGAGCACGGCGGCCCAATCCGCATGATTCGCATCGGGAGGGGGAAACGACGGAATCATCTTGGCGCGGCGCATCACATCGGTCAACAGCTTCTCGGCGAATTTCCCCTGATCACCCGTTACGACAAGACAGATCCGTTTTCCCTTGAGAACGGAAGAGGATTGGAGCTTTCCATCAGTTTGTGCAACCACGTCATCAACGGCCTTGCGTTGCCATTCGGTGAACTCGGCGCGTGTGCATTCAACCAGGATTCCCGATAACACAAGCGTCACTGCAATGCGAAACAGGCTCCGCTTCATCATGGGGTTTCCTTTTGGGGCGTTGGCGAGATTTTCTTCGGCGGGAACTTGTTGTACGCCTCTACGCGATAACTCGTACCTTGAATCTCGACCTGCCGCCCGATGGCAAGCGCATGCTGCCCGTCCTGATCCGCCAGATGGAAACAGGAACCGTTCCAAGAGATGCCGACTCCGTCCTGATTCTCACCGGAAAACGGAATCACGCCGTTCTGCCACAACACGATGACGCGGCATGGAAGACTGTCTTTCCTTTCCACCGTACATCCGAATGAAGTGCGTCCCTTCTTATCGCCGTATGTCCGGATCTGTAGCGGCAACAGAACCGTGATCGGGTTCTGCAAAACATCCAGCGAGTACCGCGTGTTGGCGGTGAGCTGACGACTTTCTCCGGAATTGAGTTTCTTCTCCGAGAGCCGGATTCCGTTTGTCGAGGGTTTCCCTTCCACGCCATCACAGACGTTCACGCGCCCATCCCTAGCCAGAATCCGGAAATGGCGTCCCGAGATGAATTCCGTCAGGGGCTTGCTAAACTCCCCAGTCTCCGGGGAATAGGCGCAGAGAAATACCGTGGCGGATCGGCTTTTTCCGAAGACGATTTCCGAATCCGAAAGCAGATGAACGGTTTCGCTGGAAGAAATGAGCGAAAGCCGCGCGGCGGATTGCCGCAGTTTCGGCGTGAGTGGCCGTCGGTTCGACTCGTCACAGGCGTACAATCGCGGATCCGGCTTTCCCTGCACCGCCCCGCCCGCAGCGGCGTTGCGGAAATCCATAATTCCGGAATTGTTTCCCTGCACAATGATCGTGTTGTTGCCCGCAGACTCCTTCTCTTCTACCGTCACCTTGAGTTCCGCACGATAGGTCTCCGGCGTCTCCGAACCCGTCCGTTCGCACGTCAGAAGGACATCTACGGGAATGATTCCCGCCAGTTGGGGCGTGAGATTGATTTTACACTCCCCCTGTCCGATACCGGGAACGATCTCCAGTTTGCCGCGTCCCAACTCCCGTTCGCCGTTGCGCAGAACCAGTTCGACGGAAACGAAATCGTCGAATTTTGTCTGGAAGTAGAAACGCAGGGCGGAACAGAAATCGACACGGAAGCGTTCCGGCGCACAGTAGGAGAGCGCAAACGGAATCCACTCGTCCGCTCCCTTTCCCGAGGACGATTCCGGTCGTTTCGGCGCAGAGGGCATCACCCCCGCAACAAACGACGGAACCACCACGCCGGGCAGTTCGGGGAAACCAGACGTCGGTGCCGGTGGCGGCGAGAACGACGGTACGGCGGGTTCTCCCGGTTGATCCGGCATAACCGGCAATTTCGGAAGCTCTGGCGCAGGGAGCGGCGAAAGCGGCGGAACGTCTCCCACTGGTGGATTCGGGGTGACGGGCAATTCTGGAAGTCCGGGTGTCGGCAGCTCCGAAGGCGGTTGTGGCGTTTTCGGAATAGCCGGAGTCGCCGAACTTTCCGAAAGGCTCGTTTCCTCCGCAGGCTTAGCCGACGCGGACACGGAGCATTCGCAATACTCACAGAAGTTCGCGTCGTCGCCGATCGGCATCCCACAATTCGGACATTTTCTCATCTGCGCTGGTTTCCCGTTGCCGGAAAGGTTTCCGTTTACTTGTTGAAGATTTGGTTGGGCTGAACGACGGTCGTGTTCTGATGCTTCACAGCCTCATTCACGATCTCCGCCACCTTGTCCATCATCTTGTCGTCATGCGCCGTGCGATCCTTGGCCATCTCCTTCATCTCCTGCAGCACACGGTCGGCCGCGCCGTTTCCGGCTGTTGCCATCTGCGCCAGTGCCGCTGCGGCTGCGGGCGAGGTGGCGGCAGCCCGCGCGAGCAGCTGTTCCGGCGTCATCGCCTTTTCCGCCGAGGCCAGGCTCTGCTGGTATTCGATCGACTGTTGGTTGAGCGCCATCTGGAGGTACATCTGACGTTCCTCCTGCGTCTGCGCCAACGCCATCATCTCCAGCGGGGTGCGCCCGGAAAGCGTCTTGGCTTTCTTTTCCAACATCTCCTGTTCGTGGACATCCCTTTGCTCTTGGATTTTCTGGAGATTCTGCAAATGGTGCAGCTGTGCATCCGACTGAATCTGGGAAATCTCCGCCTTGATTTTCTCCTGCTCCAGTTGCTCGCCCGCAAGAACCGTGTCGGAATGCGCATCCTTCTCCCGTTCCGCCCGGGCGACCGCGTTCACCGCCGCCCGATTCTGCGCGTCCGCCAGCGCCTGTTCCCGATTGAACTCTTTCAGGTTCAGTTCCAGTTTCAACGTATGCGCCTGGTTCTCCAGTTCCTTGGCGTGTTGCTCCAGACGGGATGCGGCTTCCAACTCCGCTTGCTTGCGATCGATCTGCCCCTTCGCAACGAGGTCAGCCAGCTGCAGGGCGGTTTCGCGTTCCTTCCCCGACAGCTTCTCCTCCTGCGTCAGCTGCGCCAGGAACTCGCCCAGCTCATGGCGGCGCTGGGCGGCCTCTTTTGTCGCCTCGTCTTGACGCGCTCCCATGCGGGCCTCGCTGTCCAGGCGATCCGACTGGTCTTCCGCCAGCAGGTCCAACACCTTCTTGTTGTACTCGACAATCCGGCGCGACTGATCCAGTTCGGCATAGCGTTCCCGCATCTCCTCGTACTCCGGCGAGAGGAAATCCACGGAACCGATTCGGATCAGTTCCAGTCCAGCCCGCTTCAGCACGGGACGTGCCGACTGAAGAATCGCGTCCTCAATCCGTTCGCGACGGCGCGGATCCTTCACCAGATCCTCGACGGTGGTCTGTGCGCACAGGTCACGCACGGCGGGAAGCGCCGCATCGTAAAGCAACTCGACGATCTCGCCCACGTCCAGCGCACGGCTGTCTTTCATCACGTTTTTCAGGAAATCATCCGACAGGGAGGGGACGAAATGCAACGTCGCTTCTGCCGTCACCCGGATCGGTTTCTCCTCCGCCGAACGAATCGCGGAGCCGTCCCCCGAAGGAGGCGGGAAATCCAGCCGCACGATGATGTCCCCCGAATCAACCATCACCACGGAACGGGGCGGCGGGTTGCCAAACCAGTTGATCGAACGCGCCAAGCTTTCCGGGGTGTGGCGACCGGGCCCCAACACGGAAACCTGCTTGCCCGCGTCCAGCAGAACGGCGACGGAGCCTTCCTGCACATACAGACCACTCCGCTTCAGATGGGAGAGGTCACCGCACTCAAACCGTTGCGCGAACACGCCGGGGGCACGGTCCCAGACCCCGCCAGCCAGATCGATCCGCTCCAACGGATGCATCGGATGGTTGCAGTTCGGACAGTACTGCGACTCGTTCCCAACCCACTTGCCGCAAGAGGAACACTTGATCCAGCCTTTGGGGGCGCGGGACCCGCACTTCGAACAAATCTTCGCCCGTTTCGGTACCGAATGACCGCATTCCGCCCAACCATGAGCGGCCAATACACGGACCTTCTCGGCACCCGACAACCGAGTGGCGCGCCCGTCCGAATCCACGGCGGCAAGCAACCGTTCCGCCTCCTTCAAAGTCTCGCCAGACAACGCCCGACCGGTTGCCGCATCGACCAACGCGACACAAGTATCATGAAACAGTCCCATACCGAAACTCTCCTCTCGTCCTTACCAAACGGCGGATTCAGCCGAACGACTCGGCGAACACGAATCCTATGAAAAAATAGGCTTCTACAATACCCAATCTTCGCATTCCATGTCAAGAGAGAAATCGAGGACCCGGTAGCTATTAGTTTCTAGCTGTCAGCTATTAGGTCACCGCCCGCATCAACACGCGGGAATGAACGGAAGTGCAAAGACGGCAGTCGGGTTTTGCCACGCGCTGCCCTCAGCGCGGAAAACCGAGCGGTCGCGTCCGCCTGCCTGTCCTCCGTAGCCTTGCGTAGGAAGGATCGCGACCGCAACGCCGTCTTGGAGAAGCGACACTCCTGTCGCTTTTGAACGTGGTTCCGAATAGGGTCGCGCCCCGTCGCGACCGCAAGTTCCGTGAGTTCCGTTGTTTACAACTTTTCCGTGCAGCTCGTCCATTTAACCATTTATAACCTAAGTTTGGGTTCTCACGCAGAGCCGCTGAGGCCGCAGAGTACGCAGGGAAAGAGCCAAAACAGAGGCTTTTCAATCGCCCGCACACACAGAAAACGGATTCACACAAATGGTGAATGTCTGCAAAATTTCAACGCGATGATTGTTTTTCAAAATGTTCAACAGAGGAATTCATCCACCGAACCACTCAACTGCCCAACCACTTAACCTTGAACAGATCGGTAGGCAAGAGGAGGCAGCGTGTTTCTGGACAATTCCCAACGACTCTCCGTTCACGTGCTACAATCTCTTTTTCGCCGCACGGAGTTGTTGGGTGCGGTACTTATCTACAACCAGCGCGATCGCGCCGTCTGCAGTGAGGTTGCAGGCTGTGCCCATTCCGTCGAGCGCCATGTAGATGGCCATCAGGATCGCGTAGCGTTCCGGGGTGAAACCAAGCGCGGTTTCCGCAATCGTTGCCGATGCCAGTACCACGCCGCCGGGTACGCCGGGCGCCGCGACCGCAATCACGCTGATCTGCAGGATGTACGGGATGTATTCACTTAGCGTGATCGGTTCGCCAGCCAGAATCATCAAGCCCGCCGCATACGCCACCATGTTGCTCATCGAGCCGGCAAGATGTACGTTCGCGCAAAGCGGAATCACCAGGTTTGCGGTGTCGGGATGCACACCGTTCTGTAAGGTCTGGCGCAATGTCACGGGGAGGGTGGCGGCGGAGGAACAGCAGCCGAACCCGGTGAAATAGGCTGGCAGCATTCGGTAGAGGGCGAGGAATGGGTTCTTGCCCGAGATGAGTCCTGCCAGCAGATATTCGATCAGCAGCAGGAGGAGCGTGAGGATAATGCAGAAGATCATCAGTTTGACACTCGATCCGGCGATGACTGCGAGTCTTCCGCTGGCCGTCGTGTGGGCGATGACCGACATCACGTAAAACGGGAGCAGTGGCACAAAGAATTTGTTGATCGCCCACACCACGATGTCACGGAACTGCTGCATGAATCTCAAAACCGCTTCCGCTTTGCAGGCCACGATACCAAGTCCGACCACGAACGAGAACACGAGACAAGTTACGACATCGGCAAGCGGCGGAATCGCCAGTTGGAAATAAGCGGGGTACGTGCTGGCCGCGGCGGCCTCGCTGAGCGTACCATGAATAAGATGCGGCAGGATCGTTTTGGAGGAGACGAACGAAAAAGCTCCTGCGAAAAGCGTGGAGCCGTAGGCAAGGCAAAGCGTAAGCAAAAGCAGCTTGCCCGCGCCTCGTCCCGTATCCGCGATGGCCGGGGTTACGAAACCGACGATGATCAACGGGACCAGGAATTTGACGAATTGGGAAAAGAAAAACTGGAACGTGTTCAGCGCGCGGATTCCCCACTCTGGCAGAAAACTCCCCAGTACCCAGCCTACCAGTACCGCCAGCAACACTTTCAAAATCAATCCCGGACTCTTGAATTTCATCGTGTTCTTCCTCTCGTTGAAAAGGAAAAGATAACATAGCGCCCGCCCAGACGCAAGCAAAAGCAGAAGGGGTGACGGTTTGTCACGGTCTTGGAATGTCTTGCGGAAATACCCATGTGTTCTTTGTGGCTGAAACCGAATCTCAACAGAGGTATTTGTGATTAACCGCGGAATATGCGGAACTCACGGAATCGTCATTCTACGGAACGTATGATTTTCCGTGTGTTCCGTGGTCTTTCAACTTATCCATCAGGGGAATTTTGGTTCACTCCTTCAAGTGGCGTCATTGAGGGTCGTAGAGCGACATGGACAACTGGAAGCCGCTGCAGGTCAGGTCTGTCTTCCCGATCTGGGCCTTCTGTATTTCCGATCCCGCGAGGCGATCAACGGCGTCCCCCGTGAGTTCGAAGGTACACGCTACGCCAACTGTGCTGCCTAACGGACGTCCCGACAGCAAGGCCGACGCGACGGAATACTCTGCGGGCTTCTCCGCGACGGGCACATCGATGTAAGTTCGCCTGTTGTCCGCCAGCGTCCGGAACTGGCAGATGTAGCGAGTGTCCCTGAACCCAACCTTCAGGCCGCCGTCCGGACGAAGCTCCAGCGAAATGCTCGGCCTGGCATGGCTTTTCACGTCCTCGGAAAAACTGAACATGCGTTTGTGTTTCTCTTCCTCCAGGGGCCCCTTCTTGGGATCGTATGTGGGATCGAGCACCCGCATCGAACCGTCGTAGGATGCGGTAACCATCCCCTGCGAGATGAACGACATCACGATGTACACCTTGTTCTTCTCGCTGGGCGTGAGGTCTTTGAACGCTTTCTTCTCTCCTTGGGTGACGAACTCTGCCAGCTGATCGCTCGCGCGGGCGGCGACGATAGAAAGCTTCGTGCCGCCCGGAAGGGTGACGTAAAAACTTTCGAGGACTGATTTGAACTCCTTCATGCCGACTTCGGGATTTTGGAATTTCCGCAACCCGCTGGCGTACGTATAATTGAAGATGTTGCGGATCGCCCCCTCGCTTTGGCTCTTCAGCGTGTCGGACGGACGGTAGATGGTCCCCGCGTCGATCTTCTTGGAGAATACCGTCCGCATCTGGTCGGCGGCCGCGCCCGAACCTTTCACGGCCTCCCGCAGAAAGGCGTCCCTATCCGCGCGGATGGTATCGCGCCCGGCCGTCTGAAGCGCCTGCCCCAGCGTGCCGAAATCGTTGTTCCCGCGCGTGTCTCCCTGATTGACCGCGACGGGACGCCGTTCATTGGCGGGAATCTTGTAGTGGTCGTACATGGCGTCGTTCAGCTGGTCCAGACACGCGGAAGCACCTTCGGCATGGTCTGCCATGCACTGGCGCAAGCCGTCCGGTAGGCCGTCAAACGAACACTGGGTTCCCGTGCGGAGATCGTTCGCGAGATCGCGGTAAAGCGCCTTCAAATGCTTGGCATCATCCGAATGCAGCATCACCTGCAACTCATGATAGACGGACTCCGCATCGCCGTCGCGGTGGAGCAACGACCCGATGACGAGTGCCTTCAGGGGTGCCGCATTGGACGTTCCCGCATACCGGCCTAGACCGGACGTACACCTGGCCATTGTTTCGTCAATGGCCTTTGCGAACGCCCGGACGCCTATGTCCAGGTCCCTTACCCCGTGCGGATGCCTCAGGAGCTGGTCGAGGTGGGGCTGCAACAGCTGCTGCCCCGTAGTGATCGTCGCCATCAGGGCGTTGAAATCCGCCGTCGGGAGATGCACGAATTCCCTTCCCGCCGCCAATACGGACTGGTCCCCCTGGGCGAACGTACGCAACGCACGGAGGTTGGCGGTGATGGCGTCCACCTTTCCCCTCACGCCATGGACGGGACGCATCACGTTCAGTTGCAACGACGCGGACTCAACCAGGATGTCCTTGATGTTGGCGGTCACGATTTCCAGGGCTTCGGGATCCTCGACGCACGCCCTCACCGCCTCACGGACCAGCTTTTGTGTCGTTTCGTTGTCCTCAACCCCCTGCCGGACTGCCTCCGCCATCAGGGGCTGGGTCTTGTCGGCGAAATACTTGTCCACAACCGTCTGAACGGCACGGATGCGTCGCGCGGTTAGCGGCTTGCCCTTGCCGTAGTCGCCGAGTTTCATCGCCGCCCTGACCGAATCGGGCAGGTCTTCCTCCTTCTCCACGCAGAACATCCCCAGAATGGCGGATTTGAATCGTTCTCGCACGGCATCGTTTTCACTCTTGGATTTTGAGGTGCGGAAGATGTTGCCGACAAAGTCCGACCCCGACTTTGCCACTACGAGGATGCCTTTCCCGTTTGCGGAAATCGCATCCTCCTTCACCGAGTCCTTGGCGAATTCGACGAACTGGTGGTACTGGAGGTGCGCGGCGTACCGCGGATCTGTACTTAGTGGGTTTGCCATGTTCTTTCCTCCTTGTTTTCGAAAAACACTCGTCTGCTTCACCTCGCGAGTCGGACGCTTGCCAGGCAGGCGGGCGGGAGCGTACGCGCATGTGCCGCCCGGCCAACGCCATCCCGTCGCAGAAACGCCATCATGATACCACATCCCCTTGTGTGGAACGCAAGCGGAAAGACAAATAAAATTAAGCGCGTTTTGAAATGGTATTGCTATTTTTGACATTGTTGGCATTTGTAAACATTTGGCATTTGTGAACAATGAAGTTATAGCTCCTCGCTCGCGCGTTAAGCATTGCGGTCGCAATCCATCCTGCGTAAGGCTACGGGGGACAAGCAAGCGCCCCCCCGTCCTCTGCAGCTCATTCCTTTTATCCGAAAATCGGTCTTACAGTGCGGTATCGGGAATATGTTCGGGCGTTTCGCAAGACAACATTAACGCACCGTTGTCCATCCTGTCGGCGCGTGAATGGCCGTGCCGTCAGGAAGCGTTATGTTGTAAGGAAGCTGGCATTGCGCAGGAAGGTCTTCCGGAATGTTCTTGTAGAACGAGGCGAAGCGTTTGGGTTCAAGGCACGTCGCTTTGTGGGGATTGAAAACGGCAATCGGTTTTTTTCATCCGATAGCGAATTGCCTGTACAGGCACGGCGAGGTCGGAGTCGCCAGTGATAAGTGTGAATGCGTCCGCAGCGTTGGACACGGCATCCATCAGCATTTCGGTTGCGATGTTGACGTGGAGCGCTTCTCTTCAAGTTGAACAACGGGAGCGAGGTGATTTGGCACCTGAGGACAGCTCTTGCATGGTTCTTTGTAAAAGGGCATGAGTTTTTTGGATTTCTGATAAAAGCCCTCAATGAGCTTGATTTTGGGAATGGTCGAAAGAGCGAGCCAATAATAATGCTGGTTCAACATGGACTGGGAATTGACGGGGTAGGATTTCGACTTGGAAGTGAAATATTTGACAGTGAGAATTTCATATTGAGGACCAATGACAGCTTCCGCGAATTTCACAAGGTCAAGCCACCTGTTCGGCTTGTGCTGGAGGAATCCGAAGAAGAGATTGAACCTAGATTCCTCGTTTGGGTTCTCACGCAGAGCCGCTGAGGCCGCAGAGTACGCAGAGTAATTGCCGAAAACAGAGGCTTTTCGATCCCCCCACGCAGCTTACGACAGAAAACGGATTCACCCAAATGGTGAAAGTCAGAAAAAATCAAAAGCGCCATGATTCACCACGGAACACACGGAATTCACGGAATCGCCGTTCCAAGAAACGGATGATTTTCTGTGTATTCCGCGTGTTCCGTGGTTTTCAAAGTGTCCAACAGCGGAATTTAGGTTGAATCCGTCTATGTAAATGATGGTTTTGGTCATTCCGGTTCCTTTAAAATGCTAAGGCCGGGATTGCTCCCGGCCTTGCGCCGCATTGGCAGTGCCTCAGCGGGTGGATGTAACCCTTTCGCGGGGTTCGAGAAAGAATTATACCATTTTTCCCGGGCAGGAAGGCAATGGGCTTTTCCAGAAAAATTCAGTGTGCGTTCCGGTTGGGCGTGTTCAGCCGGACAAACCGGATAAGCGTGTTCGGCATTACGGACGAGAACTGCCTCTTCGCGGCTACGTCAACTTAGGGGCGCAGTCCCATTTAGGCACGCAGGGCCACTTAGGCGGCACGGTCGCCACTTATCTGCCCCTCCGCACCCCCCACGAAAAAGCCTTGAGAAATTCGCTTGTTCGGTTATACTGCTCTGCATGAAACGAATGATTGCTTTTGGCCTTGTCTCCTTTTTCGCTGTTGGGTCTGTCTTTTCCGCGACGGAACCTCCCTTGTTCGCGGATGTCGATGTGGTGGTCGTGGGTGGTTCGGCTGCTGGCGTCGCGGCGGCTGAGGAGGCTGCGCGGCATGGCGCGTCGGTCTGTCTGCTGGCTCCGCGTCCGTTCTTGGGCGAGGACTTGGCGGCAACCTATCGCCTGGTCCGCGAGGACGGGTCGGAGGATTCGCTCTTTCGCGAAATCTTCAGTCGCGATCACCTTCCGCTTTCCTCCTCTCCCTTTTCCTATCGCTACCTTCCGGGAAACGCGCCGACGGCGGATGATGGCGGTCGCCTCAACGACGGGCTTGCCTCGGATTTGGCGCGTGACGGGATCGAGTTCAAGAACGATGCCGTCGTGGTTGCCGACCTTGGGAAGGAGACCGAAATTCAGGAAGTGGAAATGTCGTTGTTCCGCCTGCTCCGTCCCGCCGCCTCGTGGCGTCCCGTTCCGAAGAACGGCTACAACTCGAAGGGAATGCGCGTGGTCACCAGTATGGACGGGAAGAAGTGGCATAACCACACCTCCGCAACCGGCCGTGGCGGTCATCTGGTCGCCGTCTTCCCCAAACCCGTCCGTTGCCGTTATGTGAAACTCCGTGTCGAGCATGACACGAGTTATCCGCGACAGATGCTGGGCGATCTCACCATCCGCATCCCGGATTCGGGCGGCGAGCGGTTCGCGCCTTATACGACACCCCTGAAAATCAAGCGCGCGCTGGATCGTTGCCTGATCGCGGCGAAGGTTCGCGTGTTGACGGGTATTCCCGTCTGCGATGTCCTTCGGGATGAGGCGGGGCGTTTCGCCGGTATCCTGTTTGCCGGACGCGGCGGACTCCAGGCCGTTCGTGCGAAAGTGCTGGTGGATGCGACCGAACGCGCGTGGGCGGCGCAATGCGCGGGCGGGCGTCATCAGCCGTTCGCACCGGGGAAGGCGCGTTGGCAACGGATCGTCTTCTCGCCCGACGCGCCTGTCGCCGACGGGCTTTCCGTGCGCGACCTGGGAATCTGCATTCCCGTCACGATGGCGCGGCACGGCGAACGGAGCGCGCCGGTGCAGGCTCGCTTCTGGAAGTGTGAGAAGGAGATCGCGCTTTCCGACGATTCCCCCCTCACGCTCGCGGAAGCCGACGCGCAGTTGCGCGACGCGACGTTCACGGAGCGTCAGGTCGATATGGCGGATACCTGCTGGTTCACCCCGCCTGACCCGTTCGAACTGGCGGCGACCGGCGAGTTGGCCGCCTACCGTCCGGCGGGTACGGAAGCCGTTTTCGTGAGCGGACCGCGCGCGGCGATTCCCCGCAATCAGGTTGAGAAGGATCGGGCGCTTGGCGGGCAACTCGCGCTCGGACGCCGCTTGGGAGATGCCGCCGCTTCGCTCGCGCGAACCTTGCCGAAACCGGGGACGGCGAAACCGACGGTCGCGCAACTTCCCGTGTTCGGGACATTCGACACGGTGGTCGCCGGCGGCGGCACGGGCGGTGCGCCGGCGGGGATAGCCGCCGCGAGGCAGGGATTGAAAACCGCTGTCTGCGAGTTTACCGCCGTGCTGGGAGGACAAACCACGGAGGGCCGGATTCCCGGTTACTACTTCGGGAACATCTGCGGGTTCACGAAGGAGATCGACAAGGGTGCCAACCGCTTTGCCGCCATCAAGTCGCAAGGGAAGGCGGAGTGGTATCGTCAGGAGATTCGCCGTGCGGGCGGAACGACCTGCTTTACGACGATGGCGACCGGCGTGACCAAGGACGGCAACCGGTTGACGGGCGTCGAGGTCGTCTTCTCCGACGGGCGTCGCGGTGTCCTGCGCTGCCAGTTGGCGATCGATGCGACGGGGAACGCGGACCTCGCCGCCGCCGCAGGGGAAGAGACCGAGTTCATCAGCGGGGAGGAGCTTTCCGTGCAAGGCGCGGGTGTCGCGCGCCGCATTCCGGGATCCAGTTCGTCCAACTGCGATATCGGGTTCGTCGATGAGACGGACGTTTGCGACCTCGCCCAGTTTTTCCTGCGGGCGCGTCTTAGCGTGCCGCGTGACACATGGGATGTCGCGCAACTGATCGGGAGTCGCGAACGGCGCCGGCTCAAAGGTGTCTTCTACATGACGCCGCAGGATGTGATGGCGGAACGAAAGTATCCCGATGTCGTGGCGCGTACCCGCAGCAACTTCGACACGCACGGACAGACTGCGGATCGTCAGTTCTTCATCGAAGACCCGGTTCACACCCCCATGTACGTCAATCTCCCGTACCGGTGCATGTTGCCCCGGAACACGGACGGCTTGCTGGTGATCGGGTTGGGAATGAGCGCACACCGCGACGCGATGCCGATCCTGCGGATGGTGGCGGATATTCAGAATCAGGGGTATGTGGCGGGTGCCGCCGCCGCGTTCGCCGTGCGGTCGAAGTGTCCGCCCCGCAACATTGATGTCAAGGCGTTGCAACGTCATCTCGTGGAGAAAGAGATCCTGCCGTCGGAAGCTCTCACCTGGCGCGATTCCTTCCCGATACCGGACGCGGTGTTTGACCGTGCCGTGCAAACGCTTCCCGACAAATACAGCGGACTCAATACGCTGTTGACCGATGTGTCGCGAGCCGTCCCGAAGTTGCGGAACGCCTTTGCCCGTGCGACGGACGCGGAGGCCAAGTTCGTCTATGCGCATGTCTTGGCGTTGCTCGGAAACGCGGACGGCGCGGCGATGCTGATCGACCGGCTGACACAGAGTCCCGCTTGGGACAAGGGGTGGAACTACAAAGGCATGAGCCAGTTCAACCGCAGCGTCAGCTGGATGGACAGTTACATCATCGCGCTGGGGTATGCCCGTGCGCGGGATGCGGTGCCGACGATTTGCGAGACGGCGGACCGCCTGACAGCCGACGATGCCTACTCGCATTTCCGTGCGGTCGCCAAGGCGCTGGAGGCGATTGGCGACAAACGCGGCATACCCGCGCTCTCGCGATGCTTGCGGATGCCGGGGGTAGGGGGATATGCGCGGACGCCGGAAACAATCGCCCCGCTTCCCGCATACGAGAACTCGATAGCCGACCGTGAACGGACGTTGATGCTGCGAGAAATCTGTCTGGCGCGGGCGCTCTATCGGTTAGGCGACGACACCGAACACCTCGGAGAAAAAACGCTCCGCGCATACGCCGCCGACCCACGCCGCGCCTTCGCCCACCACGCCAAGCTCGTTTTGGGCGAGCCGTAACAACGGGTGTCGCCTCGGGGAAGTACCACTCCTGTCGCTTTTGAATTCGAGTCCCGAACGGGAGGGTCGCACTCCGTTGCGACCGCATCGTTGAACACGCTGAACCGGGACATTCGGGGAAGCGACACTCTTGTCGCTTTTGAATTCGGATCCCGAACGGGAGGGGTCGCACTCCGTTGCGACCGCAAGTTCCGTTGTTTACTCCTTTTCCGTGCAGCTCGTCCATTTAAGCATTTAAGCATTTCAAAGCGAAGCGATTTAACTTTCTTTATTTCGTGGTCTCGACTTTTTCCCGTTCGTATGCGGGTGTTTGATGATCTGTTGAATCTTTCTTCTATTTTGCATTCTATGAAATAGAAGAAATGTTTCATGGCAAAATTTCCACGAAATCTTTCTTCTATTTTGAAAAATCGCAAATAGAAGAAAGATTGCGCTTGATACCCATTCGAATTTATGAGATTCTATCCGCAGGGAAAGAAAAGGAGTTTCTATGTTTATCGGCAGAGAGCGGGACTTGAAAGATCTGGAGGCACTGTGGGGGCGAGACCACGGCGTACTGGTGACATGTCGCGGTCGGCGGCGTATCGGGAAATCGACGCTGATTGATGAGTTCGCCGCTAGAAGCGCGGACAGGTTCTTCTGTATCGAGGGGTTGCCTCCGAGAAAGGGCATGACCGATGCGATCCAGCGTACCCGGTTCTGCGAGAAGGTCGCCGAATACGCTGGTCGTGAGACTATCTATGCCGCGACATGGTCGCTCGCCTTTGCTCAGCTTGACGAGTTGCTGGTATCCGGACGTAGGACGGTTGTGCTTTTGGACGAGATCTCGTGGCTCGGCGGTTACAATCCTGATTTTGCCGGGTATCTGAAGGAGGCATGGGATCGCAGGTTTCGTAAGCATCCGAATCTCGTATTCGTTCTCTGCGGTTCTGTGTCGGCTTGGATTGCGGAAAACATTTTGGATTCCACAGGCTTCGTCGGGCGGGATTCTCTTGATATCGAGCTGAAGGAATTGACGCCTTCGCAGTGCCAACAACTGCTCGGACCGGCGGGAGAGAGGATGTCGGTCAGGGAGAAGATCGATCTGTTGTCCGTCATCGGGGGCGTTCCCAAATACCTTGAAGATGTACGGCCAGAACTGTCGGTTGACGAGAACATCCGTCGCATGTGTTTCATGCCGAGGGGGATTCTGTTTCGGGAATTTGACGAGACGTTCAACGGTGTGTTCGGACGCAGGGCGAAGACGCGGGGAAGGATCCTGAAGATGCTGATGACCGGTCCGAAGTCGGCGGTGGAGTTGGCCGAGGTTGACGGAAAGACTCCCAACGGAAGTTACGCAAAGACGCTGAAAGACCTGCGGATGGCGGGGTATGTCGCGGGGGACGGTGGATTGAACCCTTGCACGGGAGAGCCAATCCGGGAGGAGCGGTTTAGGATTTCCGACAACTACACCCGATTCTATCTCCATTACATCGAGCCGAGGCGCAAGATGGTGGAGAAGGATCTCTTTGAGTTCTCGTCACTGGAGCAACTAAGGGGGTTGGGGGCGATATTCGGGTTGCAATTCGAGAACCTGGTGCTGAACAACCTCCAGACGCTTTTGCCGTTGCTTGGACTTGAGGCGTCGCTTGTGTTATCCGCCGCACCCTACCGCCAACGTGCGACGGCGGGGCGGGATGGTTGTCAAATCGATCTGATGATCCAGACCCAGCGGATGCTGATGGTGGTGGAGATGAAGCGTCGCCGTGAAATCGGACGCGAGATCATCGATGAGGTTGACGCGAAGGTCAGGAAGCTGAAGTACGGAGGCAATCTGTCCTTGCGAACCGCACTCGTCTATGACGGCAGACTGTCCCCAGCGGTCGCGGCCGACCATTACTTCGATTTCCTCGTTCCCGCCGACCGATTCTTCGATCCATAACCCCGTTCAGGCGTCGCCAGTTATTCGTGGAAGCGACACTCCTGTCGCTTTTGAATTCGTGGTTCCGATCGGGAGGGTCGCACTCCGTTGCGACCGCATCGTTGAACACGCTGAACCGGGATATTCGGAGAAGCGATACTCCTGTCGCTTTTGAATTCAGGGTTCCAGGGTCTCGCGCCCGCCTGTCCTCCGTAGCCTTGCGTAGGAAGGATCGCGACCGCAACGCCGCCTCGGCGAAATGACACTCCTGTCGCTTCACGGGGTATAGCTGTCTTTGCCTCTCACAATCAGCTTTCGTTATCAGCCTTACTGCGGCATTCCCGAAAAACGCGCTTGAACCGGGAAATAGATACATGATAAACTGTGGGTGTTCGGTTGAGGTGGAATGCCTCACTCGAACCGGTGGCGACGGGAGAAATCCGTCGCGCCGTATGACAGTTTAGCATCAACGCTAACAAGTCGTTCCCCTGAAATACTACCACTGTTTCAAATTGTGGACGGCATGTGAGTGATGATGTGCCCGCAAAGGCGCATTGTCTCTTCGTGTATCCACATAAGCCTGTGGTAGGGCTTCAGGGGAGTGCATGGAAAGGAAATGCGCTCTCTTTTTCTGCATCGGAATTCTCCGGCGGTTCACCGGGCGCGGCAAGGAGAAGAGACTGAATGCGGAAAACAATCAAATTGGGGCTGCGGTTGATCGTGTTTTCAACCGTGGCATGGATGGGTCGATGCGTCGAGGCGGCGACAGCCGAAATTGACGGGATCACGTGGACATACAATATCTCAGGACAAAACCCAAACAGTTACGCCACCGTCACGAAAGTGTCGGGTGACGTGACGGGCAATGTCACGATTCCGTCGTTACTGGGCGGCTGGCCGGTTCAGTGTGTCGGTGAATATGCGTTTGACAACTGCACGAACATGACAAGCATCACGATACCGAACACGGTCTCGTCATTTGGCAGAGAGGCGTTCCGCGGTTGCACGGGGCTGGACGCGGTTTACATTGACGACGTGGCGACATGGTGCAGGGCACGTTTCGATTACCGCTGGGGAACGAACAGTCAAAATGGGACGTGTACGCCGTTGGCCTACACGCAAAACCTGTATGTCAACGGAGAATTGCTGAAAGATTTGGTCGTGCCTAACAGCGTGACTTCGTTAGGCGAAGGATTTTGTGGTTATACCAATCTGAGGAGCATAGTGATACGCGACGGCGTGACCAGCATGGCGCGATGCGCCTTTCGCGGATGTACGTCAGTGACAAATGTGTATATCGGCGACGGCTTGACAGCCATTGAAGTGTCGGCGTTTGCCGGATGTGTTAGCTTGACTAACCTTAGGTTGGGTGAGAATGTCGGCGCCTTCGGAGACTCCTATGGATTTCCTGGTGTATTCGAGGGGTGTACAAGTTTGACGGATGTCGCAATTCCTGCCAGTCTAACGTATATCTGTGGCGCTTATCCTGGCGGTGGCGGGGCGTTTGCCAACTGTTCAAGTTTAACCAATGTGACGTTATCCACTGGGGTTCGGGTGATCGGGCATTCTGCTTTTTCCGGCACTTCATTGAAATCAATCACGATACCGGATTCAGTTGTCAGCATCGGTCAAGGTGCATTTGCAAATTCACCGCTTGTAGGTATTACACTCCCCGGCTCTGTAACCGTCATCCATAAAAGCGCCTTCAGTGGATGCGGGCAGCTTCAGAGCATATCGATACCGAGTAGCGTGAAGACGATAGACAGGGATGCTTTCAGCGATTGCCCAAACCTCGCAAAGGTGTCGATTGATGACTTGGCTTCGTGGTGTACGATCAGTTTTCCTTTAACGGACAGTTCCCCTTACGGTCCGGCGGAGACACCTGGCAATACGGGCAACCCGTTGAAAAACGGTCCGGAACTTTATGTGGCGGGAATTCCCGTCGGCAAAACGTTGACCTTGCCTGATACGGTTCGGGATATTTCCTATTGCGCGTTCTACGGCTGGACGAACATCACAGGCGTAGCCATTCCGAACAGCGTGACGAACATCGGGAAATGGGCGTTCAGCGGATGCAACGGCCTACGAAACGCGGTGATTGGCGACGGCGTCCGGGACATCCGGCATGGCGCGTTCGAGGGCTGCAAGGGGTTGTCCGGCGTGGCTATCGGCGGAAGCGTGACGAACATCGAGACGCGTGCGTTCATCTCCTGCACCAACCTCGCGAGCGTCGTGATTCCAGACAGCGTTATCGCCATCGGCGGAGACGCATTTGCCAACTGCTATAATCTGAAGACCGCCGTATTGGGGAACCACGTCGCAACCATGGGGAACAACGTGTTCCGGGACTGCAAAAGCCTCATGGGGATTATCATCCCCGACAGCGTGACGAGCCTTGGCGAAAATGCGTTCCAGCGGTGTTACGGCCTCGATTTCGCGGTCACGGGGAACGGGGTGGTCTCTGTCCCGAATTACGCGTTTGACTCGTGTACGAACCTGGAAAGCGTGATACTCGGCGGGAACATCAAGTCGGTCGGCAACTCTGCTTTCAACGGATGTTCCAGACTGCCGCTCGTCCACATCCCTGACGGTGTTACAAGCATTGGAGACAGTGCGTTTTGGGGATGCAAGGGGTTAACGCACTTCGTGTTTCCCAGCAGTCTGGTAACGATTGGCGGTAGCGTACTGCGAGGATGCAGCGGGTTGACGAACCTGATTGTGCCGGACAGGGTGACATCGATCGGCATGTATGCGTTCAGCGGATGCACGAAATTGAAAAACATTGCCATAGGCGGAAGCATGACGGCTGTCGGAAACGGGACGTTCCAAGGTTGCAAGTCCTTGAGGAATGTGGTACTGCCGCTCAGCGTGACGAGCATCGGAACCTACGCATTCGAGAAATGCAGGGCGCTGGACGAAATCTTCCTCCCGCCCAACGTCGCGAGCATCGGACAATACGCTTTTCTGGACTGCACGAACCTGGTGAAGACCGTGTTCACGGGAAACGCGCCGACGATGGGTGGTTCCGTCTTCCGCAACGTCAAGGCGGAATGCACGGCGTATGTGCCGTGGCTTTCGACGGGATGGGGTGTGGACATTCCGGGAACGTGGAACGGGGTCAACATCGCCTATCTGTTCACGGGTAGCAATGACGTGGAGGAGGAAGAACTTCCGGATGCGCTGACCGTGCAGTCCGGTTCGGAAGTCGAGGTCAAGGTCGAGTCTGCGGATCCCGTCGCGCTCAAGGCGAAACTGCTGGAGTTGCTGGCAAGGGCGCGGGCCATGAACCGCGAGTCCGGGCAGGACACGGGATGCCTGAAGGTCACGGGGCGTAGCGACGAGGCGTACGGCTCGATAATCCTGAAAGCAGAAATTGACGAGGAGAAAATCGAACTGGGCAAGACTCTGGCCGGGGTGATAGCCCCGGATGTCATCGCGTCGTTCAAGGCGGACGGGACGATCCGCCTGACGAACGTCAAGGACGGTTTCTACTACGGCGTGGCGGCGGCGGAGCGGCTGGAGGATCTGGCCGGTGAAGTCGCGACCGTCATGACGAACGGGCTGAAACGGGCAGAGGGGGGGACCGTGGAGGTCTCCGCGCGGAGAACCGGCGGCTCGTCCGCATTTTTCAAGGTGGTCGTCAGCGATACCGAGTGACCGTGAGCGGCAAGACGCGGCCGCCCCGCACCCACCCGGAAATGTAGAGAATGGTGAAGGGGGGATCGTGGGACGGAATTCATTTTTGGTCAACTACGGAACACACAGAACGGGCGGGTTGGGTGGTTAGGTGGTAGGGACGCGCTTGTCGCGTCCGAAACAGCCTAGCTGGTAGGGCACGTGATCTCTAACGCGCCGTGCTTGGATGATTCGCCCGCATGGCAGGGCGGCTTGTCCCCAAGCCGCCGCGCCGTCACCCACCGTGAGCGCGGGAGACGCGCCCTGTCGCGTCCGTTCACGGCTGACGTGAACCGTCCCTGCAAGTCGCCGGATGTCCCTGCCCGGCGGTTCACCCGGACGGTTCGCCCCACCTCCGTCTGTACACAATGCGGTATCGCGCCATGTAAAAACGGTCGCGACGGAGCGCGACCCTCCCGTCTTTGCGCCCCCGTTTGGGACGCGTTTGCTTGTCCTCCTTAGCCTTGCGCAGGATGGATAGCGTCCGCTTGTTTGCCGAACCAGCCCCCCTCCTTTTGCCTCACGCCAAGTTGTTTGGAATGGAGAAACTTGGAGGATTTTGCGTGGTGCGGAATTGGAGGTTTTTCATTCTAACCGGCGTTGGTTTTTGCTACAATGCAGGAGAGAAGTGAAACGTGATGAATCCGACTGAAATCATAGAGGAGTGCCGGAGAGGCCTGGCGTGGGGCTGCGGGTGGGCGCTCGCCGTCCTCGCCGCCGCCATGCTCGGCGCGGCGCTGCTGAGTGCGGGAC
>JAFSTA010000198.1 GCA_017450695.1 Kiritimatiellia bacterium
ACTTTTTCCGGCAATTTCTCTGCGTACTCCGCGACCTCAGCGGCTCTGCGTGAGAACCCAAACGAGGAATCCAGGTAAAATCTTCGCGTTTCGGTATCGCAGGCATCTACCTAGATCACGGTGAAAAACGCAGATGCGCCCTCGAGAATCTGGCTTGAATTTTCTGCTTTCATTTTGGATGGAATTTTTCTATACTGGAACTTCTAAAAATTACACGGTTGTTTTGTGGGAATGATGACGGGAAAACGCGGCATAGCGGTGTTGTTTTGCGCGATCAGCTTGGTTTTCGCCAAGCCTGGATTGGCCGTGAATCCGTTTTCTTTCCTGCCGTTCTTCTCGGATTCGGTCGATTGGGATTTCAACGGGGACGGAATGATTCGCGTCTCCCTCGTCAGTGTACCCCACTTGAGCGGCGGGCTTCTCGCGAAGGACATCGGTTCCGATCTGGAACGGATGATCAAATCCGCCACCAAAAAGCCGGTTCGCGTCGCCGTGGAGCCGGTCGAGTCCGCCAAGTCCCTGATGGGCTGGTGGTACGCGCCGAAGTCGGCGGAGGCAAAGAACCGCGTCTTCACCTCCTCCACCGATTTCCTGATCGTCACGGAAGACGACACGATCGTCCTGAATTACCCCGAGTTCTTTTTCGAGGGCGTGCGTTGTCTTTCCGATGAGGCGAAGAAGCTCCAGATCCGGACGGCGCTGCTGTTGACCGCCAAACCGGGCACGACCTTCCGCGACAAGCGGGTCGGTTCCGTGGCGGAGATCGTCTATCGTGTCGGCGACGGTTGCGGGATCGAGGTCATACCCGCCGCGTACGGCTGGATCCAGACGATGCAGCGCAACCGTATGCGCGGCAACTCCCCCGTGAAGGCGCGCGCAAGCTCGTTCCTCGCGGCGGCGGGAATCTGGTCCGCCATTGCGGGAACCGCCGCGGAAGGGATCGCGCTGGAAGTCGATTGGACGACGAAGGACCTGACGCGCGACCTCGCGCGTTCCGCGCTGGAGGCGGTGGAAATCGAACGAGAGAAAAGCCATTACAAGGGACCGTTCGAGGGTACCGTTCGGATCGACCCGCGCATCCGGAAACGGCTGAAGATCTTCCTGCCCAACACGGCGGAGGACGATCCGCTGCGCCAAAGCTTCTCCTGCATTCTGGACGCGGCGCATCTGGACTCGTTCTGGAGAACACCCGCCGACTGGTATCGCGACGGCTTCGACCGTTATTCCACCTGTTTCGACCTGGTCTTCGGCGATGTCGCCCAGGTGGACCAATACCTGAACACCTCGCTCTATACCTCGTTCCCCTCCGTGCCGAAGGGCATCCCCGATCCCGTCGTGGCGGTCTATCCGCGCATCCCGCTGGGAACGAACGAGACCGTGCTGACGCTCCAGAACCTGGAGGCGTTTCTGTTCAACGGATACGACAGCGCAAAAGCGAACGGGATCGCGCTGGTTCCCTATCCGCTCGCCTGGGCGCGCGCGCACCAGCAGAATCCCGCGCTGACCAAACCGGAACAGGACGGCAAGTCCAACGACTGGCTCAACTACCTGCTCGCCTCGATGTTCTACACCTGCGTGTCGGGACGTTACCAGCCGCCCTCCGACCGCGAAAAACCGCATTTCGCGAACCAGAACCACCCGCACGGATTCTTCGAGCAATGCGCACGTATCGGGTACGACACGATGATCCAGCTCTCCTCCCTGCGCACAGCGCGGAACACGCTGATCCTGCGGAGCGACACCTATCGCGTGGCGAAGGACAAGCCGGGATTCGCCAGCATCCGTCTGCTCGACAAACCCGCCGCCGAAGTCCACGTCCTGTGCGCGACAGACCAGCCGGGACTCGCGAACCTCTCCCGCGACGAACTGGTCTTCACGCCCGAAAACTTCGACATCGAGCAGACCGTTCGGATTGACCCCGCAACCAACACCCCGACGCTCTTCACCTCGTTCATGGCAAGCGCGCAATCGACCGACCCGCTGATCAACGGGCGGAGCGACGCGCGGCCGCTGGTGCTCAACTACGACGAGCACCAAACGGGCAAGCTCTCCTTCGACCGCGACGAGGTCTCGCCCACCACCGGGTTCACCGTCCGCCTCCGCGCCGACGTCTCGCCGACCGACATGGTGCGGACGGACATCCGGCAGAACGCCATGCTGGAACAGGAGCGTTACCTGGTGCCGGAATTCCCGGACGGCGTCTCCTTCCAGCTACACCCGACGGCGGACGACTATCGGAACGGCTTCATCAAGATCACGGTGCGGCTCTCTTCCAACGACCTGCGTTTCCACGGCCAAGCGGTGGAAAAGACATTCCGGCTTTCGTCAGACGGAATGAAGCTGCCGACAGTGCGCCTGACCGAGCCGCTTCTGGCAAAGCCCATCCAAGGTCCCGCGTTCGTGACCGCGCGCGCGGAGAGCGACACGCAGAGCGGGGTCCGGCGGCTCTCGCTCTTCCTCGGACAAAAGGGACTCGCCTCCGCCAACAGTACAGTCTGTACGGCAGCGGTAGAGAACGGACCGCCCATGACACGTCTGCCGTCCGGCGTTTACTCGCTCTGGGCCGAGGTCGAATCCACGAACGGCACAGTCGTGGCGACCCAACCGTACACGCTACAGGTAGAATAGCGTGGCGCACCGTCTAGAATAGCTAGAAGTACTAGAATGACTAGAAGTGCTAGAACCCCTAGCCTTCCCGCTCCCGCTACCACCTACCAGCTATCGCCCACTCGTCCGGTGCCGGAAGTTCCGGCGGAAAGGCGACGGGCAGGAACGGAGCTGCCGCCGCGATCTTCGAGAGCGCGAAAAGCAGCGCGCGTTTCGGCAGGCCCGCGAAACAGGAATACGAGCCTTCCAGACGC
>JAFSTA010000023.1 GCA_017450695.1 Kiritimatiellia bacterium
CCGTAAGTCCGCCTTGGCAGACTGGCGAGAGTTTCGCGATGCTCTCCGCCAGACGGTCCGGAGACTGTCCTGTTCCGGACGGGATGCCAGCAAGACCAAACATTTGCGAGATAATGCGGCAAGGATCAAAACATAGAGTACAGGCTTGTACGGTATTCATCCAATGGATTTTCCATTCGTCGTTCAGATGGAACGGGAAGGTACTCTGGCTAGCAAGGTCTATCAAGGGTCTTTGGAAACGGATTGTCCACTCCGAGTCATAGAATACGGGGGTACATGTAGATAGGAACATCGCCAGTTCCGACTCATGAATCTGGATTTCTCCCGATTCCGACGCACGTATTTTTTCCAGCGCGGACTCCCATCTGCGGATATATTCCTCGCGGATTTCCGGCGCCAGGAATTGTGTTTGTAGCTGGAGAAATTTCATGAAGTTGAACCAGTCCCTGTCCGTGAACGAATAGCGCCACGCAAGGATGGCCGCGTTGATCTGCTCCCAGGATTTCTGGAAAGCGGTTTGGTAGGATTGGTTCTCCTTGAACCTCGCCTGAAGCCCCACCACGGTCGCCGCCACGTTGACGAAGAAGGCAGGTGTATTCTCCGCGTCCAGTCTGAACTCGGCGCAGGTCCGATCCATCTCTTGTTGAAGCCGGGGGAACAACGCTTCAATATCGGCGGGGGTCGGATCGGCGGGGATGCCGCGATTCACATCCTGCCAGGAGACGGTAAACTCTTTGCCGCAAATCAGTCGGTTTAAGGCGGGAGGCAATCGTTTCTCCTCGTCGTATTCGACGCGGTCCCGCAGCGAAGAAATGAACTTTTTCAGCAGGATATCCTGATTCTCCGGCTGAATCTGAATCCAGCCGAGAACCAGCAGGATCAGATAGAAGGTCTGCGCGTCCTGTTCCCGGAAGTTGAGCGACGGATCGAGAAACCAGAGCAAGGAAACGATGGTCTTGTCGGCATCTCCGTTGAAAAGTTCCTTTCCGGTTTCCTCTACCTTCCGTAGCTCAGGGGAGCGCCTTTGCTCTAACGCCACCAACGCCTTTTCCAGAAACGCATTCCAATCCGCTTCTGCTCTGAGGATGAAAGGCCGCGAGGCGGAATTGTTCAGCCATCCACGCAAAATCCAACACAAGACCCAAGCCTGATCGACAATCTGCACCGGTGCTTGGCTGTCTCCCTGCAACTCCTCGATCTTTTCGCGGAGCATCTCAAGATAGATGATCGGCGTACCGTTCGCACCGGGAGCAAAGCACCACCAGCACATCGGGTCCGCTTCCACCTCCGACAGGAACAAGACGAGTGAGAGGGAACGCGCAATCCACTCGCCGGTATTCTGCGGATATCCTTCCAGATCTTCCGCGATTATGCTGAACACCTCGCCGGTTTCAAGAATGTCGAGATGGTCGCCAAGGAATTTCTCCACCTCCCACGCGCACCAATCGCGCAATGTGCCGCAGATTTGCCCTCGTCTTGTTTCCGCTTCCGTGCGCACCGTTTGTTCACCGGAGAAAGCGACCTGGAGGATTGCGCGGTCGATCAGCCGATATAGCTGCAGCGGTCTCCGTTCACCCGGCAACGCTTCGGTCAATTTGCATCGCACCGTCGCGTCCATCATCGCGCGGCAATAGGTTTCCGCGTAATCATGCGCTCGAAGATCCGGATGCGTAAAGAGCTGATCTACCACAAGCTGCCACTCGTCATGGAACGGTTCCCGGTCGAACTCCCCGCAACTGAAAAGAAATTCGTCGCAGAAGAAATCCGGCAGGGAAATGCTCCGGAGATTGAAGGGGCGGAGCGTGACCTCTCGCAATCCGAGGATTTCCCGAAGCGTCGTTTTGATCTCCTCCTCTTCCTTCGTCCCGCGCCCGATTCCGAACACCGCCTCCAGAATCTCGGATAGCGGCAGGACGCTCTCGTCCTTGTCCCGATAGAACGCGATAAGGAGGTGCAGCACCGCCAAAATCCGCCGACGTGATTGCTCACTCAGCTTTAATCCCCGCCACCGTTTCTGCCACTCCAGTTGAACGGCATCCATCACGTTCGGTAACTCGTTCTGGAAAAGGATTTTCTCCAAAAACCGAATCAACTCTGCGGGATTCCCTCGCGCGAAATTCTCCGCCGCGACAAGTTGCCGTCCGCTGTAACGCTTCTGCGTCAATTCGTATGCGTCCGTCCCGCCGTTATTCTCTGTCAGTATCGTGGAGGCTTTCTTCAGAAATCGTTCGCTCTCCTGCGCGTTCAGCGGCTCGAACTGGAATGCCCAATCGGTTCGCGAATCACGGATCGTCTCCTTGCATGTGCCGAGAAAAACCAGCCGTAGGGCAACCTGTTTATTTTCCGTTGCCAGTGTCTTTTGGAGTTTTTCACCATCCTTATGAAACTCCACGATCTCCTCCGGCGTCAACGTATATTCGCATCGGACTAAAATGGTGGCGCGTCTGCAATGCGTATCCTTCACGAATCGGCTGATTTCATCCGCCGCGTCATCGAAAGCACCCGACCAGTTTCCACATTGTATCTGGTAAATCGGATAGAGCTTGTCGGGAATGGCGCGGCAAACCGTCTCGCGCCGTCCGCACGGGCGCGCGCTGTACAGGAACACGACATCGCTTGTCTTTTTCTTCCAGCGTGAAATCCGCTCGACCGCCTTGCGCCTCGCCGATCCCTCGTCCGCATACTCCTCCGGCGAAAGGTAAACCTGCTTCTCCAGTTTCCCCACAGCCAGCGGAATGAGATCGATGCCGTACTGGTCCAGCACTTCGCTATCCGTCTTTTGCGCTTTGCCAGATTTTTCACCCGGAATGAAGCGGACGGCCTGCCAGACGGTCAAGATCGACGCGCAAACACGCTGCCCCATTTGAATCCATCCCGCGACAGAGGGGTGAAGTCCAAGAAAGCCCCCGATGAGGGGAATTTTTGACAACAGCTCCCAGAATTTATCCGACGAGGCGAGAAACAGAACAAGCGCAACCCCGATCCAGATCCACCGTTTCCATTGATTCATTTGCATTCCCAAGTCGTTATCTGAACAACCATCCGTTCATGGCGGCATTATAACAATTCCCGTATTCCGGGGCAACGCGAATCGAGAACGGGCACTGGGTTGGTGTGACCGTCGAGGAGAGACATGGACGTCCTCGATTGTTCACGCCTTCACCTGCTTGTTCCGATGAGGGTGAGAATACGAAAATCCAGCGCATTCGACAATCATAAACTTACCGAAATTCAAGGAACTTGATTTTTCGTAAGAGCGAACGGCTCGCAACCGCGAGCGTGTTGTCTATCCATTGTTGCCCTTTCCTATCAGTTCGAAGTTCTTCGCGAGGCATTCGGGGAAGGGCACTCCTGCCGCTTCATTCGGTTTGGATGCCCCGCCGAAGCGACATGGGTGTCGCTTCCCCGATACAGTGACCGGACTTTGCGCGAGGAGATGAAACGGTGACAATCGATATGCGTGGCGACATTTCGACACGCGCTCTGGTCGAGTCAACTTAGGGGCGCCAGCCCCATTTAGGTCCGCAGGGCCACTTAGGCGGCGCAGCCGCCACTTATCTGCTTCCCCGCTTCTCAGCTGGCGCGTAGCGCCCCAAACCACCTAACTACCTAACCACCCAACCACTTTACCTACTCATACCGGAGGCAGTCGATGGGGTGGAGGCGCGAGGCGCGGAACGCCGGGTAGAACCCGAAGAAGACGCCGACCATCGCGCTGAAGAGGAAGGAGACGAGAATCGACGAGGTCGTGATGAGAATCGGCCAGTGC
>JAFSTA010000199.1 GCA_017450695.1 Kiritimatiellia bacterium
TAATCCCTGTTATGATAACTTCAAGCCCGTCTTTTGAAGGGTGGATTGGGCGGGGAATCCGCAAAGTATCTCCCCTATGCCTCGTAGTCCAGGCAGAGACGAATTTCGGCGTAAGGACGGACGCGCTCGTTCGCGACGGCGACATGGGCCGGATGCGTGGCATACCCCTTCAAGGCGTCTTCATCCACGAACGAAGAATCGAGCAGGAGGTCGGCGTTTGAACTGGGGAGTCCATGTGTCTGGACAACCAGTTCCACAATTCCCGGCACGACACCTTTCAATCCCTCCAGTCCAGACTTAATTTCCGCCTTGACCGTTTCCTTATCCTGAACCTCATCTTTCAGCTTCCATAGAATCATGTGCTTCACCATGTCTTACCTCATCCTTTCTTTTGCAGTCGATCTCAACCGCGGATTTCCGAAAAGCCCATTTCCGTGCGTCTCGTGTGTTCCGTGGTTAAAAATTCCTTCCAATCGCCTTGTAGGGTTTTCTCTCCTTCCCCTCGACCAGTACAAACCGCCATTTCCGAGCCTGATCACGCAATGTCGCATAACTTATTCCGATGCGGCTCGTAGCAAGATAGCGATAACGGTTGCCGTCGTCCTCCAACCAAAGTCGTTCTGAATGCGCGAACGGCTCGCGATTCAATGAACGGTCGATTTGAAGGAACTTGGTCAGTTTCCCCGGTCCGACATGATCCTCGACCCCACGAATCAGGACGGCTTGCGGATTTCCGACAGCCCCGGTCACGACATTCAGAAGGTTGTGCATTCCGTAACAGAGATAGATGTAAGCAATTCCCCCACCCTCATACATGGGCGCATTCCGCTGGGTCTTGCCACGGTGCGCATGACAGGCGGAATCGGATTCGCCGCAATACGCCTCCGTCTCCACGATCTTTCCGCGCAACACCGTTCCGTCATCCAGACGACGGCACAACCATTTTCCGATCAACAACTTTGCACCGGTCACCGCATCACAGGAAAAATCCGTTTCCCGCAATCTTCTCATCGTCCCAAAATCCTTTGCTAGCTTGACCGGCTTGTTACGCGTGTTGAGCCAGTTAAGCCGGTTAAGCGATACGGACGCGACGAAGCGCGTCCCTCCCGTGTACCCAACCACCCAACAACCTGACCACTGAACCACTCGACCTGGCGCGAAGCCTCCCCTACTATTCGAAAACGCCATCCACCACCGTGATGACACTGGCATCATGCATATCGCAGTAAAAGCGTCCGACAACCGTGATGGTTGAATTCGTCTTGGGGAAGTCGGTCGGCCAAGCCAGCTTGTCGCGCATGGCGAACTCGATGCCTTGCGCACAACACGCGGTCGCGTCCCGGATGATACAGTGGAATTTGCGCACCGGCTGTCCATCGTCATCTTCCCCTACTGAGGTCGAGAAAGCCCCACGCATCCGAACGGTCTTGCCGTCGTATTTATAGCCGTTCGAAAGGATATTGAAAACCTCTGCATAGACCATTGTGGCACTGAGACGGCTGAGATCGACATCAACCTTGGCGGGCTTGGCTGGTTTTTGCACGGCGGCTGGTGGAGCGGCTGTCTCGGCGGCAAAGGAAAACGGCACATCAAGATTCAAAACCAATCCGAACATCAGGAACGAGAACCATACGAACCGGGAAAGGAAGAAAGTCTTCATAATTTTTTCTCCGCGCAGAAGAATCCGATCAAACGGAAAACAAGGAAGACGGCAATGTTCATCGCCACAATCGTAGAACCGACAGGCGTTCCTGCCAGAATGGAAATCAGCATACCGGTAACGGCGCAGAAAACGGAGAGACAGGCGGAGGTAATGGTGACGGAAAGGAAACTCTTGCAAATCGCCATCGCGGAAAGAACGGGGAAAATCACGAACGCGGAGATCAGCAACGCACCTACGAGATTCATCGCGAGGACAATCACCACAGCAATGAGTACAGCCAAAAGAAGGTTGAAGAACCCCGTCCTGACGCCACTCGCCTGAGCAAAGGTTTCATCAAAAGTCAACGCGAAGATCCGATTGTAAAAGAAAACAAAGGCGAGGAGGACAACGACTGACAACGCGACACAAAGAATCACATCCGTTTTCGAAAGCGTCAGGATAGAAGTTGATCCGAAGAGCGTGCCGCAGACATCTCCCGAAAAGTTTGCCGAAGGCGAGAATTTGCTTAAAAGCAGGTAACCGACCGCAAGAGAACCCACGGCAAGCATGGCAATGGCGGCATCCCCTTTGATCTTACGCTTTTCTCCGCCATGCAAGAGAAGAACGGCGCAGATGATCGTGGCGGGAAGAACCAGAAACATATTGTTGCTCAACCCGAAGATCGCGGCGACAGCCATCACGCTGAACGCGACATGGGAAAGACCGTCCCCGATGTATGAGAAACGGCGCAACACGAGCGGAACGCCGAGGAGCGAGGCACACAAAGCGATGAGCGTACCCGCTACAAGCGCATTTTGTACGAAGGGGAAAGCCAGATATTGGCCAAGCGTCTGGAAAACACCTTCTTCCATTTACTCCCCTCCCCGCAACAGCTGGTCGGCGGTGCCGAAGCACGGCGTCTTCCCCAACCGAAGAAAATGCTTCGCCTCCGCACGCGCGCCAAACAGGTCGTGCGTCACCATCACAATCGTCATCCCTTCCCGGTTCAGTCTGCGAATGAGTTCGTAGAGCGATTCCGTGGCCTGCGGATCGAGACTCGCGGTCGGTTCGTCAAGCAGGAGCATCCGATCTCCCGCGCAAAGCGCCCGGCAGAGCAGCGTTCGCTGTTGCTGACCGCCAGAAAGTTGACGATAACACTTTTTCGCGAGGGATTCAATTCCCAGCCGCACCATGTTCTTGCGCGCCACGAGCTTTTCCCGACGAGAATAAAACGGACGCCAACCGATCCGGTTCTGGAAACCCGATAAGACAACCTCAGTGACAATCGCGGGAAAATCTTTTTGCAAGGCAGTCTGTTGCGGGAGATAGCCGATGTGAGAGGGTTCGAATCCCTCGCCAAACTCAATCGTTCCGGAGATAGCCGGAAGCAATCCGAGCAAAGTCTGGACCAAGGTCGATTTGCCCGCGCCGTTTTCGCCGACGATGCAGAGATAATCCCCCTGCTCCACCTCGAAGGACAACGCGGAGGAAACCGGATGGACTCCGTACCCGACAATCAAATCTTTACACCGCAAACAAAACATCACACCATTCCAAGTGTCCCCTGCCCATCGAACATCCGATAATTCTACGGCAGACGAAAAAAATAGTATAAAGAAATTTTGAGTCTCGGTCAATCCCACTTCGATCAGGTCAGAAGTATCGGGCGCATCTGTATAATTCAAACTAAAATCCTCTGTTGAGATATTTGTTGAGCCACAAAGATCACGGAGATCACAAAGAAATGAAGGCTGGATAGGAAGAATATCGGCACTCCGGAACAAGACGCTCTTTCACTATTTGGGTGAGCAGCTTTTCTGTTGTAACCGTGTGAGTTTGGGAGCGAATAGCCTTTGTTTTCGGGTCTTTCTCTGCGTACTTTGCGGCTCTCTGCGGCTCCGCGTGAGAACCCAAACGAGGAATCTAGGTTCAACAAAGGTCTGCCGTGTTTAAACCCAGAAGTTTTATGTCATGGTCTCACGCCAAGTTCGCCAAGTACGCGAAGTGCCCGCCTTCCTTCCCTTTGCGAACTTTGCGTGAGGTTCAATCTCCGCGTTCGGTATCGCAGGTATCTACATGGATCACGGTGAAAAACGCAGATGCGCCCAGAAGTATCGGAGTATCGTGGCGCATCTCTGTCATTCACCGCCGGTTCTTTTGACCCTCATGTACATTCCCGCTTCCAGCGCAGGGTGGGCTTATTGCTTTCTCATTTCGCCTGTTTCTTCGCGTTGGCAAGTGCTTTCTCGATGCGTGCGAGTGCGCTTCTGGAAAGTAGCGTGCGCGCTGGATCGGGAATCGACTCGCCAAAAAAATTGCAAAGCTCCTTCTCGCTTGCGTTCATGGCAAACTTCTCAAGTTCTGCTTTGATGATCGGATGGTCTTTGCCCATTGAGATCGCCGACCATTGCGCCGCACTCGCGGTCAAGTCAATGGGCGCATTTTCAGGGAAGACCATGCCGCCTCGTGTGATGACCATTCTCGGTGCAGTTTCGTCGCCTGTCGCGAGAAAATACCCCCAGAAAAAGTCGAGGTTGCCCGGGGTTATCGTCTCAGGGTTATCGCCAACGAGATCGGAAAACTTCATCCCATTCAGCGCCTTACCGATGACCTTCGCCATCCATTTGGCCTTCAGTCCGTTTCTCGCCGTCTCCCAAATATCTCTTTTGTCGAGCGACTTCGAAACCGCGCCAAAGTAAAGCCCGGACATGGGCATGATAACCGAAGGATTCTTTTCAGCCGTCGTCACGACGTATGGAATTCCTGCTATCACCTTTTCGACATTCGGTTGGCGATAATAGACATCTATCAGTTTCTCAAATGCGGCGTCCTGATGGTTTGGCTGCATGGGATCGCGTACCTGCACACATCCGCTTGCCAAGGTCAACACGCCGACAACGAGAACCCGAATCAACTCTTCCGCTTTCATTTCATTCTCCAAGATTCCACCCCGCCGAGACATCGGAATACCAACACGGCTAAAGTGAGGATGAGCATATCACATCACGATCTTACCGTCAGGCTGTGCCTGGCAGAAATTGGTGGAATTGGGGGTCAACGAATGACGACAATGATCACAGAGATACGCCTCTGCAAGTTTAGATGGGGCGGAACCAGCGTTTCACGCAGAAGCGGCTTGACTGCAGTTCTAGGCTACACGGAAACCGACGGCGGCTGTCGTGTGGGAGGAGCGGCGGGTGCGCGACTCCTTTTCCAATTCGCTGAGGCGGATTGCGTTGGTTACGTCCTCGCCCAAGTAGTAGAGGGACTGGCGAACCGTACGGAAATCACCGGGCGAAATATCCGGAATCGCATCGAGGCGTGCCTGTTCCTCCGCTGTCAGCGGGGTCTGGAAGAAACGCTCAAAGAAGATGCGCTTGCCCTGCGAGTCCAGATAAGAGAACTCCAGCTTGAAGGTGAAGCGGCGGAGGATGGCGGGATCGAGTGAGGTGAAAAAGTTCGTCGCCCCGATCATCACCCCGGAGAAATTCTCCATCTGGTAAAGCAGCTCGTTCACCTGCGAAACCTCCCACGAATGGCGGGCGTTTCCACGATTCTGGACCATGCCATCCAGCTCATCCAGGAAGAGAATCGCTTTGGACGCCTTGGCGTCGGCAAAAGCATCGCGGATACGATCCTCCGTACCGCCGACATACTGATCAAGCAGATCAGAACCCATCTTCACGACCACCTGCGTCTGAAGCATGGCGCCGAGGTACTTGACATACTCTGTCTTTCCCGTTCCGGGAGGCCCCCACAGAAGGATGTTCATGCGGGGACGGTCGGTGGATTGGGAGAGCAGCGGATTGTCGTTCTCGGACTGGAAACGACGGATTGCGCCAAGAATCCGGTCGAGTCCCACATCACCCTTGATGGAAAGGCCGTCAAGGGAGTAGTCGCTCGAGGGAGAAAGAGAGCCGTTCTGCACGGAACGTCCCATCAGTTCGCAGTGCGACTTCATGAACGTCTCGATCAGCGTACCGACACGTTTCGGTGACGGTTGGAGGCGGTTGACATTCTCCAGTACCAGCGAGATGCCGCCGGCACTCGTATCGTAGCGCATGGCAAGTTGCTTCAGGGTGCTATCCGAGATCATCCCGGTCATCTTGAACTTCTCGATGTTGTTTTCCCAGATATGGCAACGTTGCTCACCGGAGAGCGCGCGAAAGCAGATGGAGTAGTCGAAGCGGCGCCGGACGGAGGGATCCATCTCCCCCGGATCGGTGTTGGAGATCCAAATCGCGGGCAACTTCATCGAATCGAGAATCGAATTGATCACGCCCTTTTCTGACCCGCGCATGTACGTGAGGGTAGCTTTTGTGCGAAGCAGTTCATCCGCCTCGTCAATGATAAGGACCGCATCCGTTCCGCAGTTGTGTTCGTTAAAAATCTGAATACCCGCGAGACGGGTCGCCGCAGAAAAATTCGTTCCGTCTCCCTCGCCGAGGAGGAGGTCGAAAGACTGACGCCGTACCTTCTCGACCAAGGCGTGGGCAAAGCTGGTCTTCCCCGTTCCCGGCACACCATAGAGAAGGATGTTCAGCTTGCAGTTACCCTTTTGGCGCGCGTTCAGCATCTCGCACAGAAGAGTTCCGTCGCGATCCGCAAGCGCACCGAAGAAATTCCAAGGAAGCGTCTCGCCGGTATAACGCCGGTAGTAACGATCCGCCAACGGGGAAGAGTCGAATCCGGAGAAATAACCACCGAAATCCCCATTGTTAAAAAAGTAGTTATCAAGAATGCAGTTGTAGCGGCGGAGTTTTCCCTGCTTGCTCAGTGCGCACACGACATCAGGGTATGGACGATCGACCGCCATCGCGTAGAAGTCGGCGATTTGCGTGTCGCGTTCCGAATCATTGGGGAATTCGCAAAGCATGGTCTGGGAACGAAGATACACCAGAAGAAGAATCTCGCGTTCCAGTTCGGAGAGATTCAGGAACTCGCACAGGCGCTTGAAGCGACGCGCGAAGACACGATCCGCATCCGTGTCTTTCTGGATTTTCGTCTTCACAATTTTATCACAGGCGTTCAGCAGCATGGTTTTGCAACGCTGGCGAAGATTCGACTCGTTCCAAACCGTATTCAGCATGAAGTAAGCGCCGTCCGTATCCAATTCCAACGGGGAGCTTTTCGCCTCCATCAACGGCTTCAGCTCCTTTTCGGGAAAAGTTTCCAAAATGAGAATCGCGATGTCATCACGTGACATGTAGGCGCAAATCGGGAAGAAAAAATCTGTTTCCTCCACTGTCCCCTGATAGTTTTTGGTTAGGTTCTTCCAGAAGCGGAATGCGTGTCGTAACGCAACCGTCCGTCGTTCGTTTTTGTAGCCTTCCATTTTTCCACCTCTTTGTTTCTCCCGGCCCCATTGCCAGAAGACATGTTACAACCTGATTCAGTAAAATACGCTCACGCATTCTGTATGCCAAGACCGTGACGAAATGATTTCCGCGTAATCGCATGATGAAAACCAAGAGGAAATGCCGACAATCCCAAACAAACACCCAAACAATGCCTGGATTCACTGATTCTGCATGCAGAATCAATCGCAACCGTATTTATTGGGTTTTCTAATTCCTATCTGAAATTCTCGAAGAATTCGGACGATGGAGAAACCTGCGTGAGGAAGTGAAACGGCGAACATGCGGTCGTAGGCGACACGCGGGACACGAGACATGAGACGAGTCCCAGTGTCGCTTCTCAGCCTCTCAACTTCCCCGCTTTTCAGCTGGTTGCTCGAAGCACCTCACTCGCCTTTCCATTCTCGTGTATCGTATAGCGCGGGGGCGGACCAACCATCGCCACGATTGCACTTGTCGGCGAAAAGTCTTTGTTTTCACCCTCTGCGGCAGATTCCGTGTATTCCGTGTGGTCCGTGGTTATTTCAAGCATTGCGGCTACGACGAGGCGTGACCATTCCATATTCCGTGTGTACCGTGGTTTTCAAATTGTCCAATAGAGGAATCTAGGTTCGACCGACTTTCGAACCATCGTCTTGACACGATCTGTGGAATCCGTTAGACTGAAATTCGTTTTGAGAACATCAGACAGTGGGATCGGAAGTGGTTTTCACTTCCCTCACCACGAGGAGAATCGATGATGAAAAATTGCTTTTGGGCACTTGTCCTTGCTTATTCCGTAACTTGTTTCGCCGGAACGGAGGCGCCGTCATTGACCTACGAAACGCCGTTCCCCGGACTGAACGCGGGACGGATTTATTACTTCGTCCCCAAAGGCCTCGACCTTTCAAAACCAGCTCCCCTACTCATCTTCATGCATGGCGGGAACAAGAAGTCTCCGGACAACTCGCCGGAAAAGTATTTGGATCTCAAGACGGGCACGATGATGCCGACGTTGTATGATGCTCCGTTTATCGTAGCCGCCCCATCTGCACCTCTCCTTCCACCGGAGGTTTCTAAGAAGAATTCTCGCTGGTGTCAGGAGGGAGCCACGAAATACATCGATGCAACCATTGATGACGCGTGCAAGAAATACAAAATCGATCGTGAGCGCGTCTTCCTGGGCGGACACTCGATGGGTGGGTTCGGTGCCTATCACCTGTCGCAACTCATGGCCGACAAGCTGGCAGGCGTGTGGATGAGCGCAGGAGCCTGGTATCTTGCGGACTTCCGTTCCCTGCTCGGCACGCCGGTCTTTATCATGCACGGGAAAAACGACTGTTCCCCTCTGAAAGAATTTGTGATCGGTACCTCGTCAGGCAAGGGGCGCCCGCATCACTGGACGGGTGTTTCCTACGCGCGCGCGGCTCATGAACTGATGACCAGGTACGGGATCGAGCACGTGTATGCCGAACATGCGGACGGGCATTCAATTGCCAGTCCTGGCGCGACGAACGCCACGGTTCGTTTCATGGAATGGACGAAGGACAAACGTCGCGCGCCGTATGCTCGCAAAACGGCTCTCATCACACCTTGCGGTTCCTGGCATCCGACAGCCGAACCCGTGAAAAAGGCGCGTTGGCTGGAACTCATCGAAGCGATGGATGGAAAAATCATGATTGACGCGATCCAACTTCAGGGGCCGACGGTAGCTACCGTACCGGAAGATCTCGCGAAGCAGAGCTATACGCTGGAGAAACGTCCTGTCGAACATGGCGCCCGGATTATCGCTGAAAATCTCGGTAGTAACCGGTTCAAGGTCGAGACCGAGAACGTCAAACGTTTTGCGATCCTGCTTGCCCCACAGATGGGGGACCTAGCCAAGCCGTTCTCCGTCGAGCTGAACGGAAAGGAAAGGACGATCCAAGCCGAACCGCTGGCAAACACGCCCGATTACACAGCGCGACTCGTGGTTACGATTCCGTAAGTTACGTGCCATGCCTCATTTCAAATTGTCCAACAGAGGAGTAGAACGCGCAGTTGGCGCGTTCCCTGCGATGCGAACGGGCGCTAGCCAACGCACCGCGTGAAGCGACAAGAGTGTCGCTTCCCCGAACAATCCGCAGCCGTTTACGCAGGGGTTCGCAAAGAGAAGCACTTGGAGAACGAATCACAACTCGTTGGTGGTCATCGCGCAACCACGCGACGGTTCTCATCCGGCTCGCGGTTGCGAGCCATCCGAATTCCAGATTGTTCTCGATATTGTACCTGTTGTTTCCAAATCCATTCCCATCGCGTCCGCACCGCTGGACACGCGACCCTGCCGACGATTCTCACGCAGAGTCGCCGAGCCGCGGAGAACGGGAGGAACCCGAATTGGGTCGTGCTTGCCAGTCCTCCGTATGTCCTCCGTAGCCTTGCGTAGGAAGGATCGCGGCCGCAATACGGAACACGCCTTGCTTACACGGACGCGACGGGGCGCGTCCCTCCCCTGCGTAGGGCGAAACGAGAATGCGACGTGAAACGGCCGCTTCTCCGAATGTCCCATTCAGAACTTAGAGCGAGGAACTGCGTGGCGTTAGCCGCCCTGCGTCTGAAGGAGGACGGATGGATCGCGTCCCAGTTTGCGGACGATTTCGGACGAGATTTGATACAGTTCCTTTTCTAGCTTCAGGTTGTCGAGCATCTTTTTACAGGAGTGGAGCACGGTGGCGTGCGTCTTGTGGAACGCTTCGCTAATATCGTGCAGGGATTTCGGCGTCAATTTGCGGCAAAGGAACATCGCCAGTTGTCGCGGCTCCGCAATCGAACGTGGCCTTTCTTCACTCGTCATGTCCTTCATCGTCAGCCCGTAGTAATCACAAACCGCATGTTGAATCTCGGAACAGGACAATTCCTTTTGCAATTCATTCTCCAGAAGGTCATGCAAGATTGACCGGAGCTGGTCGATTCCAAGCTCCACCTTCTCGCCCGAATTGCGGATTAAGGAGAGATAGGAAAGCGTCCGGTTCAAGGCGCCCTCCAGCGCCCGCACGTTGGTCGTGATATTGTTCGCGATAAAAGTCAGTACCTCGTCCGAAAGGTTCTCGTGACTTTGGCTTTGCTTGTACCGCAGTATCGCCAGGCGCGTCTCGAACTTCGGGCATTCAATTTGCGTCACCAGTCCCGCGCTGAAACGAGAAACCAGGCGTTCCGGGAGACCGGCAATCTCTTTCGGCGGCAGGTCGCTCGTCATGATAATCTGCTTGTTGCTCCTGTGCAACTCGTTGTAGATGTTGAAAAACTCCTCTTGCAAGCCTTCCTTCCCCGCAAGGAACTGGATGTCATCTACCATCAATACATCCGTCTTACGGTAACGCTTGCGGAAATCGGCAAACTTCTCCTTGTGCGCAATACAATCTACGTAATCGTTCAACATCGATTCGCAGGTCACATAGCGCACGGTAATGGACTGGGTTTCCAGAATCCGATGCCCGATCGCCTGCATCAAATGCGTCTTCCCGATTCCCGTCGGGCCGTAAATGAAGAGCGGATTGTACGCCTTGCCGGGCTTGCGGGCCACCTCGCCCGCGGCGTTGTACGCCCACCCGTTCGACGGTCCCGACACGAAATTCTCAAAAGTGAATTCCGGGTTCAGCTGGGAACGCATCTCGACAAGCGAGGCGTGGGAACGTTTTTTGGCAACCGGCGCGGGGGCAGGTGCGGGACGCGGCGCCTCCTCTTGACGACGATCCTCCACAGAGGGAACGGTCTGTTCCGCTACTGTGACCTCTACCGTTACGTTGGAGAATCCGCAGATAGAAGTCAACGCTTTCTGAATGACTTCCCGATAGTTATTATCCGTCCAGTCTTTGACAAACTGATTCTCGGCCGAGAACAGAAACCGGTTGTTTTTTTCGTCAAAAGACACCGGCACCAACAGCCCCAACCAACGTTCCATCTCTTCCTGGTTGACGCTTTTGGTCTCCAGCATGATTTCCTTTGCCCGCTGCCAATATCCCGCCGGAGTAGAAAGAGCAGGCGGAACGACCGATTGCGTTGGGACAGGGGCGATTACGGTCGTGGGCACTTCCTGCACATTCGGTTTCTCGGACTCCGTCTGGAGGACAAACTCGATCGTGATTTCTCCGGGGGCACCCAATTCAATTAAAGCGCTTTGAATCGGCTGCCGGTACTGGTTCTCGGCTATGATCTTGGTGAAAGCGTTTTCCACCCCCAACTGAAAGGATAGCCCGTTGAAGGAGACCGGAGAAATCTTCTCGATCGGCTGATACGCTTCCTTCTGCAAGGATTTCCGCAGAAGCTCCTTCACGTTTTTCCAAAGTTCAACTGCCACATTGTTTTCCATAGAAACAAATTCCTGATTTCCTTTCAACGGCTTGTGAAAGGAATATTGTTAAATCATATTTTTCGCTTCGGCGCAAGCGAGAAAGATTATCAATTTACAACCAACTTATCTACAACTTATGAACAGGCGGTTTGCCATCGAATTTACGCTTTTTCGCTGCCCTTTCTCGACATGACCCAGTGCGTGACAGCAAGGTACACGACGATCAACACGGCGAGTGCCAACAGGATCCAGATGAGATCGCGGTTGACCAGATCCTTTCCCTTCTCCAGAATCTCCCGCCAGGAGAGTCCGTCCGTGGTCTTCCCCAACACCCAGCCGACACCCCCGAGAATGGCGATCCAGATTCCCGCGCCCAATCCCGTGAAGAAGGTGAAACGTCCCAATGGCATCCGTGAAAGTCCCGCAGGAAGCGAGATGAGCTGACGGATCACAGGGATAAGCCGGCAGACGAATGTCGTCAGGTCACCATACCGGTTGAAGATCTCGGCGGCGCGATCCAACGCATCCGGCTTGACGAAGAAGTAGCGTCCGTACTTGTGCAGGAAGGGATACCCGAATTTCCATGCGATCAGGTAATTGAAGTATGCGCCCGCCAACGAACCGGCGAGCCCTGCAAGCAACGCGACAACCAAATCCAGCCACGGAATACCGAAACTCAGTTCGGCACGTGCAGCCAGTACGCCAGCCGGAATCATGATGATTTCGCTCGGAAACGGAATAAACGAGCTTTCAATCGCCATGAATGCAAAAATCAGGAAGAATCCCCAAACCGGTGCCAGATCGACAGCCGCCTGAATGTTCGTGACCAAAAAATCCATCATTGTCTATTTCTCCTCTTGTTGATTCGTTCTCACTGGTCTGCTATGACCGGTTCAGAACCCACTTCATTCTCGCGGTCCACCAGTATGCAGACCGCGCCCATAGAGTCCATCGGCACCGATTTTACGGGACAGTGATAGACGGCGGAAAGTCGATCCCCTTGCAAAACCTCAGCGGGAGATCCATCTGCCACAACCGTTCCCTTGCTCAACAGGGCCAAACGTGGAAAGAACTGGCTTGCCAGCGTAAGATCGTGTACCACCGTCAAAACCGTAATTCCCTTCTCCCGGTTCAGCCGTAACAGAAGCTGCAGGAAAGCCGTACCGTACCGCAAATCCAGATGTGCGGTCGGCTCGTCCAGCAACAGAATCTGCGGTTCTCCTGCCAGTGCCATCGCCAGCGCCAGGCGCTGGCGTTCACCTCCGCTCATCTGCCAAAAGGGACGATCCGACAGCGCGAGCGTCTCCGTCCACGCCATCGCCTCGCGCACCGCCTCATGATCCTTCTCCGTAACTCCGCCTACAAGCGGAAGCCAGGGAGTTCTTCCGAGCGTCACGAATTCGCCCGCCGTGTAAGGGAGATCGCTCTCGGAATCCTGGGCGACACAGGTCAAGAGACGCGCACGCTGTCGCGGGGTGTAGTTGGCAAGTGCGCACCCGGCTAAACGGACTGATCCGCGTGTCACGTCAAGTTGTCCCGAAATGACGCGCAAGAGAGAGGACTTCCCTGCCCCATTTGGACCGAGGAGGGCGACACATTCGCCCCGCCCGATCCGCAAGGTGACATCATGCAGAACGTGCGCACGTCCATACCCGGCCGTCACGCCGTCCAACTCAATCGCCGCACACTCTCGGATGTCCCGTTCCATCGACTGTTCCCGCTCTCGTGCAGACGAATTACTTCAGCGCAGGACGTCCGCGCCAGCCCTCCGGAATCTCGTAACCGAGAAGCCAGGCGATCGTCGGGGCGGTGTCAGCCAGAATCGTCGCCTCCTTAAGCTTCAGGGTGTTCACGACGGGACCGTACACGAGGAAGGGAATCTCGAAGTTGTCAAGCCGATCCATGCCGTGTCCTTTGCCGAATCCACCATGATCCGCAATCAGCATCACGACCGTGTCCCGCATCGCCCCCATCTTTTCCAGTTTCTCAACTACCTTGCCGAGGTTCGCATCGACATTCTGACAAGCGTTCGTGAAGAGCGGGCTACCCCATCCGTCACGATGCCCCGCACAGTCCACCTGATGCTGGTAGAGGAAGATCAGCTTCGGATTTTTATCCAGTTGCCGCAAGCAGTCTTCCATCGCGTCAACATCTTGCTTCGCGGGATCTCCGACATGGTAGTACTGAACATAGCTCATGTCGTTCGTCTCCTGACAGAAACCAATCCCATTCCAGTTGTAGATCGAGGCCGTGTAGGCATTCGGATCCTGACGACGGATTTCACTAAAGATGCACGGCGGCTTCCCCTTCGCCGTCAGCTTCCATGCGGGCACATCTGGCTTTTTGCTGTTCCACTTGCGGTAGCCGTGCATTTCCACCGTCGTCCCGAAAAACGCCGTCGCCCAGTTGATACCGGAGGAGGTCGGGAAACAGTTGCGCGCAACTGTAAACTTTCCGTTCTTGCACAGTCGCGAAAAATTAGGCATCACGTTCCACGGAATGTACTGGTATCCGAAACCATCCACCCCGACCAGAACGACATGCTTCGCCATGCCGCCTTTCGTCTCTGCCGACACGTGTTGTGTCAACAGACAACCGATTCCAACAACCGCCACCAACATCGATCCAATGATCCGTTTCATCTCGTTTCCTTTCACTTGTAACCGCAAGCTTTTGGCTTTCGGCTTTGATTACCACATCTCATGCGCCGATTTTCAATCGTCACCGCATCTTTCACCGACGACACCTGCCGCCGTACTCTGAAAACACCTCTTTTTACCCATCGTCAAGGTCGTCCACCGACTCGGCAAGGGATACGAAACCGTCAGAAGATTTCCCAATGATCAAGTGGTCGAGGAACTTTACCTTCAACCGTTCACCCAAATCCTTCAGTTCTTTTGTCACCGCAATATCCGCCTTGCTAGGTGCGAGGTCGCCCGATGGATGGTTGTGCGCGATGATAATTTCCTCAGCCCCCGCCTTCAACGCCTCGCGGAAGATTACCCCCGCGTCTATCGTCGCCATCCCATCCTCATGCCCTACGGAGACGAGAATCGGCTTGGCGAGAACCTTGCCGGTCCCGTCCAGCGGCAACACAAACACGCGCTCCTCCTTCTGCTCCTTCGGTAATGCCGCGAAAAAGAGGTCAGCCGCTTGCGAAGCGGTTTCAATCCGAATGTCTGCCAAAGTCTTTTCCATTTTTCTCCCTGATTATCCACATACCCCGTAGCGTTTTCCCAGAGCAGGTTTTCTACATAGCGTGCAGGATTCAAATTTTCTGCATCTGACATATACGCCACATAAGAAACGAATGTTTTTCAACAATATCTGCGGTGTCATTTTTGCACCTCAATCAGCACTAGCATGACAAATCAAGCGGTAAATCGGAAATGTCTTTCAAGCGATTCCCCTGCACCAACATATCGAGTTGTTCGATGATGTCTTCGCGCCCATTCACCCCATATTCATGAACTGCCGCAAGTAGTTCGTACAACGCGAAATGATACACACAGTCAAGGTCACCAGTCCCCAGCGCCAGAGAAGCGAGACGCGATGGCAAAGGCTCACCGGTGACAACAACAATATGCGGCAAATGACCTTTTCGGTTGCGAATAAGGTTCAATGCTTCGGTTCGACTATTCTGCGCCCTGTCGCTTCGCATCGTCCACTTTGCCGAGATGGAAGCGTGAAGCAAAGGCAAGCCTCCGTTGGCAGCACGCAAATCCGCTTTTGTCGCGACTTCACCATCGATAAACTTTGCAGGGGCGTTGATTACTTCATCCGTGCAGAGTGCTCGTGAAATCACGATGTCCGGGGCAACCATGTAATCATTGCCGAGGACTGTCGAAAGCTGCTTCTCACGACGCATGACTTCCGCAAGGTAAGAAAGGTGCGAGTATTGGGCAAAGCTTGCAGTCTGGGTTTCCGCATGATTTCCCAGATTGCAAATACCCCATTCACCTGGGCGGAGGTGCTGCAGTTTGGGAAATGTCGCTTTCAGAAAGCCGCAAACCGCAGACTCAAAGAGAGAGCCGGACGTTTGTGCGGGCAATTTCGGGGAAACTTTTGCACCTATCCTTTTCGCAATAGCTAACGCAAGTGCCTTTGACGGTACATTACTCGCATCAGCGTTGGATGCAACACCGTCGTTGGACAAAGATAGCACTCCTGAAGAAATGAGCACATCGTGAAATGACTTTCGAGCTAGTGCAAGAATGGAACTATTTGTACTCATGTTGAAGAACCTTTTTAATTTGATTTCCAACTGCACGAGCCACCGGTGGAGGAAATGCGTTTCCAATCATGCGACATGCCAATGTCTTACGACAACCGAAATCCCATTCGTCAGGGAAGCCTTGTATTCGCGAAAGCATCTCCTTTGTCAGCTTCGGCGTCCCTTCAAAATCAGGTCCAGGTGCCTCGTTCGCGACTCCTAACCCATCAACACCAAGTTCAGCCCATGCTCGCCGGGCGCGAACTGGCCCCAAGTCTGGACCTCCATGTTTCTTTGATCCGCCCACCACCGTCGGTGCAATTTTGTTTGCACCATCTGCCCATGCTTGAGCGCCTTTCCAACCCTTTGCAGCCATAAGCTCATGCAGAGTTTCACCCACTGTCGGCGTCTTTGAATGAGATGCTTGCGGGTAGGTAAAGTCACCTTCCATATCATTGCGTATGCCAACAATTACAACGCGTGGGCGTAACTGCGGGACGCCATAGTCAGAAGCATTGAGCAACTTAATGCTTACGCGGTAGCCAAGTCGCTCGATCGCGCTTAAAATAGTACGCCTGTAATCATCAAATTTCGGATCGAGGAAACCGCGCACATTCTCCAGCATAACCGCCTTTGGACGGATTTCGCCAATAAGTCGGATCGCTTCTGGAAACAGATCCCGTTCGTCATTTGCCCCCAATTGTTTTGATGCCACAGAAAATGGCGGGCACGGGACTCCACCGGCAAACAAATCAACATCCCGGTAGGGCTTTCCGTCAAACTGGCGGACATCCCCGCAAATGACATTCCAGTCCGGTCGATTCGACCTTAGAACAGCGCAATACTCAGGCTCGTATTCGACGAGAGCAATATGGTCAAAACCAGCCATGTCAAGTCCAATCGCCTGTCCGCCGGCGCCAGCGCAGATTTCTACACATGTTAGGCGATTTCGACTTTTCGCATGGAGTGCAATGGTTTCCGCATTTGCAATATGTACTCCTACTTCCTGTTGCCTAAAAAGCCATTCAAAATCCAACTGTATTGCTGCTTCACACACATAAAACTGTTCGGGGCGGAGACGCGTGAGGATGGACGGCAGCTGTTTTGCGAGGTAGGGATCGTTGCGGTCGGGTGATTCAAGATAAGATTTGAGCTGTTTGCGGATTTGGGGAGAGGCAACAAAGTCTCCGAGACGGATGATGACGCGTTCAGCCTCTTCCGGTAGTGTCAGTTTATGCTGGTACAGGAACTCTGTCTTGAATAAAAGATACCGGTTTCCGTGGACCTTGCCCTTCGCAGGATAGCCGTAATCACTAACAAGTTCTTCGCGGGTCTTCACGCCGAGAAAGGTTGCCCTGTACGTTTTCTGCGCTTTCGCGCCGTTGAATAGCCACAGTTCGGTAATCGTCGCCGCATCGTGTTCGGTGATTTTGTCTTTCGCTGAAATTGGATAGTTGTAGTACCCGCGCCAGCCCTGTAACTGCCCGCCCTTATATGTGCCGACAAGCACGATTCGCTTGGGCGTACCTGTATTCGAACCGCCGCCCCTCTTTCGCAATGTCTCTCCTTGCTTCCTCATAATTTTTCGCCGCTTCGTAATGATGAATATGATACCATTTCTTGTCCACCTAGCCAATAACAATATGAACCAAAATCAGCCGTCTTTAGCTTAAACCCGGTTGACCAGCTTGACACGCCAACGACGATAACGTCTTATCCTTGAGCAGAACGCGTAGCCTATGCGTTCCTTGCGGCGTGAACTGGCTGGTAGCCCGTTCTACTCACGCCTCCACTACTTCTCAGCCTCTCAGCTGGCGCAAAGCACTCCTCTGCGTGAAGCAAATCCTATTACCTACTCCCGATTCCCAATTTTACCGATCCACGAGCAACTCGCCTGTAGAGACCTTTTCCTCTAGCTGCTGGCGCATGGAATCGGCGGTCAACAGGAGTTTCGACAACTCGCCAGGCTTCTTTCCATCAGCCAATGCGCGAAGAAAAACCTCATAGGACTTCGCCACCTCGAAGAGAGTGGAGTCGCGTCCGACGGCACCGAGTCGAATCCGATTCGCAAGGGACCTTGCCAATCGCCGAATCTCGGACATCTCCGAATGCACAATGGCTTCCTGAAAGGTGTAGCCGAATCCTTTGGTTTCACTGAAGGTTTCGGGATAGAGGTAGAGTCCCAACCCGAAGCGATGGACGATTTCGCGTGTGGAAAGACCTGGCAACTTCACGACACGCCGTTCATCCAGCATCCGTTGGTCGATCTTCCGATCAAAGAGAACCAGGTCATCGGTCGATTCCAGCAAATTGGCAGCCAGAGTCGGAGACCATTTCGTTCCGGCGGCAGCCTTGCGAAGCAACGTCTCCAATATCGGAAGGTTGTTGCGACGATCCAAGAACCAGCTGGCCAGTACCGCCGAAACGGCCGGTTCCTGATCCGTCGCCAGACTCTTGAACGCGAATAATTCGGAGGCAGGGGGAAGGCACCCATGCGACCAAAGCTGGATCGTACGGTCAAGATCGAGCTGACGATTGTCGCGATCCTGACAACGGATCACGCCGTCTATCAGCCACATCGGGATGTCTTCCGGCTTGGTGTCGTTCTCAATTGCTACATCCATCACCCACAGACGCAAGAAGGCAATGCAGATGGCGCGGCGGAATTTCAGCAGGTCGGTTGCCGACGGATCTTTCAGAAACAGCTGTTCTTTCGCGCCGCCCTGTGGATCACGATACCGGGTCAGCACGACCTCCGTGTCCCCGTCGGTCTGGTCTCCGATAATCACATCCAGAATCCCGTTGCGCGGCGTCAGTTTCAGATGGGTAACTCGCGCCAACTCGGTACGGACGCGTTGGATGTGCAACAGGACAGGAGAACGCCAGCCAATCTTGTCGCGAGGAGAACGGATGCGGATCGTTCCATCGCTGGAGTAGATCGGCACCGTGAAAAGTCGATCCCTCGGACTGCGCGGCAACTGGTTTTGCGCGACACAGCATCCCGTCCACGAGAGAACCGCAAACAGGCAAACGCACCACTTCATCCCTCCGGCATTCCTCATTTGCTACCCCTTTCTCCAGGCACTTCACGCAACGCTTCCAGGCAACGATGCAAGATTCCGTTCAGTTCCGCCAACGCAACCCCGTAGTTCGTGATAGCCACGCCCGCCTCCGTCGCCAACCGAATCCGGTGACAGACCTCACGGCGGTTCAGCATGCACCCGCCGCAGTGGATAACCAATGCATACTCGCTCAAGTCTGGCGGATAGCCCATTCCGCTCACCGTGGTAAAGCGGAATGTCTTGCCGGTTTTCTTCTGGAGCAGCTTGGGAATCTTGACTGTTCCGATGTCCTCCTTTTTGCGCAGATGCGTGCATCCTTCTGCAATGAGAATCCGATCCCCTTCCTGCAGGTGCCGCATCTTGTTCGCGCCGCGCACCAGCTCGTCGAGGTCACCCTTGTATCGTGCGAAGAGAATCGAGAAAGAGGTCAACGGGATCTCACGCGGCACGATCTGCGAAACCACCGCGAACGCCTGGGAGTCCGTCACCACCAAGGCTGGCGGTTCGGAGAGACGCCGCAACGCCTCACGCAACTCGGCCTCCCGTGCGACCACCGCAACCGCCCCGCGATCCAGCACGTCGCGCAATGTCTCCTGCTGCGGCAAGATCAGCCGTCCCTTCGGCGCGGCGGAATCGATCGGGGTCACCAACACCACAACCTCGTTCGGCTTGATCAAATCTTGCAGAATCGTTCGTTCCGCCCCTGTCTCTGGAACCATCGATGCCAGCAAACGGCGCAACGCATCTACCCCCTCGCCCGACACGGCAGAAACGTCGATGGACTTCCCCCCCTCAATCGGATGAGGCTCCTCCGCCGTTCCCAGGTCGATCTTGTTACGCACCCAGACAAACGGGATCGCCTTTTCACGGAGAGTTGCAAGCAGTTCGCGTTCGGCATCGCAGCACGATTGGGAGGCATCCGTCACAACAACGGCAATGTCCGTTCGTTCCAACACTTCACGTGTGCGCTGTACCCGCAAGCCGCCTAGGTCCCCTTCGTCATCGAGTCCCGGCGTGTCGATCAGTTCGACAGGTCCGAGGGGCAGCAACTCCATCGACTTGTACACGGGGTCTGTCGTGGTTCCCTTGACGGGCGAGACGATCGCCACAGGCTGCCCCGCCAGGGCGTTGACGAGGCTGGACTTTCCGGCATTGCGGCGGCCGAAGAACGCGATGTGCGTCCGTTCGCCACGCGGTGTTTCGTTCAGGGTTGACATACCAGCTTCAGTTTCGCGATGGCGTCGCGAATGCACTCCATCACCGCGCGGGAGGAGATGGTGGCGGCCGTAATCTCCGCGATTTCCCCGCCGTCCTTCTTGACGCGCCACTCCGTATCAACCGCACGGTCACGCATGGGCGCACGGAACTCTTCGGTCGCCATCTTCATGCCGAGCCCCGGCGTCTCTTTCGCCTCGATCACCTCAAAGTTCGTCAGTTTCTTGTCGGCGCTGAATCCGACCATCAGACGGACCGTGCCGCCATACCCGTTTTCGGAAGCGCCCTCCAGCGCGTATGCGGCGGGCTTGCCGTCTTTCGAGGAGACATAATAAACGAAATTCGTCTCGTATGTCTTTTCGACAGGCTCCTCGCACGCGGGGGGCATGACCTTCTTGGCAGCAGCCAGCTTCCGCAAGATCGCCGACTGGCGGATCGGCTCTTCCGTGATCTTGCTAACAAACGCCAGCAGGGACGAGCAGACCGCGCAAATCAGAGTCAGGGTAACAATCAAACGAACCATGTCTTTCATTCCTCTTCCTCCCCTTTACGCTTGGGCGACGGGGTTCTTCGGAAGCTTGGTCCCGAACACCCGGTTGCGGCAGGCGCGGTTGATGAGCGGCACCACGGCGTTCATCACGAGAATCGAGAAGCAGACGCCTTCCGGATACGCGCCGGTCTTGGAGGTGCGGATCACCATCGTGATCACGCCGCACCCCAAACCGAAAATCAGCTGTCCCTTCTTTGTTATCGGGGAGGTCACCATGTCCGTTGCCATAAAGATCGCGCCGAGGAAAAGTCCACCGGAGAAAATGTGGATCAACGGCGGTAACGCAGTGGCTGGGGCACAAAGCTTCAAAATCTCCGCATACACAAAAACCGTCCCGATGAACGCGACCGGGATATGCCAGGTGATCACCTTGCGCACGATCAGGTAGAGCCCGCCCAGCAACAGGGCTGCAGCACAAGTCTCTCCAAGCGAACCGTTCAAGTTGATGCCAAAGAGCAGATCCTTGAGAAAATCCCAGGGCACCTGCAACTGCCCGACGAAATCGCCGTTCTTGAACGCGGCCTTGGCGAAACCGAGCGGTGTCGCCGTGGTCAACTCCTGAACGTTGACGAGCGGTGTCGCATGAGCTGCCGCCAAATCATTCGCCCAGGATTTGAGGTGTGTTGACCACGAGGAAGCGCTCCATGTCGTCATCGCCCCCGTGCAGGAAATCAGCAGGAAGGCGCGCCCAGCCAAGGCGGGGTTGAAGGGATTGCGTCCCAGACCGCCGAAAACCTGCTTCGACACGGCGATCGCGAACGCGGAACCGGCAATCGCCATCCACGTCGGCAACTGCGGCGGCAGCGTCAAAGCCAGGAGCAGACCGGTCACGCACGCGCTCAAATCCCCAAGCGTGTTCTCGCGCTTCATCAACTTCCGGCAGATCCATTCCACCGCGCAACAGGAGGCGACGCAGACACCGATCAGACGGACCGCATGCCAGCCGAAGAAATAACAGGCAACAGCCGTCGCCGGAGCGAGGGCTATCAACACGTCCAGCATAATCCCCGTGATCGACGCGCCGGAATGCGCATGCGGAGAGGAACTGACAACAAACAGATCTTGACTCTCTTCTGGTTTCATCTTCCTACCCTAGGTTCAAAAGAAAATGAAATTATAGCAAATTCCAATCCAAAAACACAGTCTAAATATTTTGTTTTTCGGGAGCGTTCGGAGAAGCACCACTCCTATCTAGCGGGGAAGCTGAGAAGCGTGTTAAGCCGTGCAAGCCGGGGAGGTGGTTTGGCAATCGATTGCAGTCGATCGCCTTCGATAGCTATCGATGATTCACTACTCCCCACTCCCCACTGCCTTCTTCCCCGCCTCTCCGCTTCTCCGCTGGCGCGTAGCGCCTCCCTCTCAGCGCGTCTGATTCCGTTGTTCGAGCGACGCGCGAACCGCCGCAAGGTCGCAGGGGGCGGCCGCGCCGGATTCGACAGCGGCTTTCGCCACGGCGTAGGAGACATCCACGAAGAGGCGACGGTCAAACGGCTTCGGGATGATGTAGTTGTCGCCGAACTCCAGCTTCTCCTTCGCGTAAATCGCCTGTACGTCTGCAGGGACAGGCTGGTATGCCATCTCCGCCAAAGCACGCGCCGCCGCGATTTTCATCTGCGTGTTGATCGTGCGGGCACGCACATCCAACGCACCTCGGAAGATATAGGGGAATCCCAGCACGTTGTTGATCTGGTTGGGGAAGTCGGAACGTCCCGTGACCATCACATACCGCTTGCCGCGCAACGCCTCCGCCACCACTTCGGGACGGATTTCCGGATCGGGATTTGCCATCGCGAAAATCGCGGGGAAATCCGACATCGACTGAACATCCGCGCCGCTCAGGCAATTCGCAGCGGAAACTCCGATAAAGATATTCGCCCCGCGCAAGGCCTCGGACAGGGTGCGCGCCTTCGTATCGGCGGCATGACGACGCTTGTGCGCGTTGAGATCGTCGCGACCGGTATGGATGACTCCCTTGCGGTCGCACATGACCAAATCCTGTACTCCGGCCGCCTTGCACATATCGGCAATGCGGATTCCCGCGGCTCCCGCCCCGTTCATCACAACACGCAGGTCCGACATCTCGCGGCCGCTCAATTTCGCATAGTTCATCACACCTGCGAGTGTGATAATCGCCGTTCCCCACTGGTCATCATGGAAGACGGGAATATCCAGCATCTCGTCGAGCCGGTCCTCGATTTCGAAACAAGCGGGCGCCGCAATATCCTCCAGGTTGATCCCTCCGTACATCGGCGCGATCGCCATCACCGCGTCAATCACACGCTGCGGATCGGTCTTTCCCGTGTTCGCGCCGTTCAGACGGCAATGGTCGAGCGGAACCGGCCAGGCATCAACATCACCGAACGCCTTGAACAGCACACCCTTCCCCTCCATCACGGGAATGCTGGCGGAAGCGCCCAAATCACCGAGTCCCAAAATCGCCGTACCGTCCGAAACAACGGCAACCAGCTTCTGCTTCGCGGTGTAATCAAACACGCTCACCGGATTCTGGGCGATCTCCTTCACCGCATGGGCCACGCCGGGCGTATAAGCGAGGCACAGGTCGTCCTGCGTCCGAAGCTCTTTCAGAAGACGCACCCCCACCTTGCCACCCAAGTGATACTGCAACACGGTTTCACGGTCAAAAACTGTCATAGCCATACTCCTGTACTCCGAAAAAAGAATGGCTCCATTCTACACCCGCTTCCGTCAAAAGTCTAGCTGGAAGTAGGGGGAGGGTCGCGCCCCGTCGCGACCGCATTGCGTATCCGGAATATCCGGCTTACCATGCTGGCGTGAAGCATCCTCGCTTCTCAGCCTCTCAGCCTCTCAGCTGGCGCGTAGCGCCGCCCCCACCCCGCTTCTCAGCCAGTTACTTCCACCAACGTGCGGAGGACGGGAAGAGGTAGGCCGATGTGCCGCGCAGATCGACCGTGACGTCTTCCAGCACGCCTTTCGACGGCTTTGACATCTCCAGCGCCCACAACTCTGGGGAGCCTTTTCCTGTCGGCTTGATCGTTTCCCACTTGCATTCAGAAATGGAGTCTTGATCCCAAACACAGGTTCCGTCCGGCGCGAAGATTCGGGCATGGACATTCTCGCTGTCACCCTCTCCCGCCAAGCTGACTGTGGCGTTAGGCTCGGACTGGATCGGGAACCAGAGTTTACCCGTGGAGTAAACAAAACCGCGCGCACTTTGCGTCAGGTCAATCGCGACCGGTACATTGGCGGCTTCCAGGCAGACGGAGTGCGAACCCAAATCGGGCGCAACCAGCTTATAGAACCCGGGTTTCTTGGCCTCGAAGGAAACCTGTTTTGCCTGGTCGCACGAAATCGGCAGCGTGGCGATCACCTTTCCGGCAAGATTGCAAACCTGGAATTTCTTTTCCTTCATCCCCGACCTGCCGACCGGACGTTGGCGCGCCTTGAAACAAACGGTGCCGGGGGCGCTCACGTAAAAGACATACTTGCCCTCATGCCGAAGCCGGACAGGCGTCAACGGCAGAAGTTCGCCCGGTTTGGCGTCGTGTACGGTCACCTTCGACAGATCGGGCACGATTTTCGGAATCCGTTTCCAAGCGCACTCCGGGAATTTCGCGCGGAACCAGTTGGTATCCAGACTGACCTTCTCCGTCTTCCCGCCGGTCGTCACGGAAAAGTCAGCCGAGATGTCGGTGAACGGATTGCCCGCGCTGTTCCGGATGTGGAACAGGGGTGTCTCCTTGACCAGTCGAATCGCGCATCGTTCAAACCGGACACCGCCGGGGGAACCGTACGTATCAGTGGAGGAACCAACCTCAACCACGCTGACACGGTCAATCGGCCGCGACTCCTCAATCGTGCAATCGACAAAACGAAGCTTGATCGATTCCGCCGGTTTTCGGGAGATCCGAACCGGCATTCCCTTCGAATCGGAGAACGTGCAACGGTCGAATACCGTTTCCCCCTGAACCAGATTTTCCTTCGAGAGATCCCGTGTGGAAAAATAAACGGATGTGTGGTTGTTGCTGACCGCGCGGCAGTTCTCCAGTCGGATACTGACCGGTTCTGTCGTTTCGTTGAGATTTCCCAAATAAAACTCGTATCCGTCTCCCTGATTCCCCGCGGAGAGGCAATTCCGCATCACGCAGTTCTTCAGGCGTTCCCCTGCCCTGTTCGGCTCGAAGTCAATTCCCGCCTGCGGCGCGGTTCCGCGCGTGTTGGTCATGCGCGTGTTCTCGATCAACAGGTTTTCCGCCGAGATCACGCTGATGCCCTGACGGTAGTTTTTGTCGCAGATGACATCCCGAATCACGATGTCCGTATCGGGAAGAGAAGCTTTGATGCAACCGAGATAGATGCCGTCCCCGCCGCTTTCAAGAAGGGAGATTCCCAGCACGCGGATATTGCGGCAGCTCATCAGCGAAAGCGCATGACGCCACTCCGCGTGTTCGTAAGGCGGTTTGTCATAGTCGTCGCGACGCATCCGCATGGTCGCCCCATACCCGATAATCGTCACGTTCGTGCAGCACCGCAACGTAAACAGGGCATCGCTCTTGCCGAAGAACTCGCCCTTTTTCGCCAAGATTTCCGATCCCGGCTCAAAGACGATCTCCAGATCGGAACGTCCCCAAAGCGGTCGCGAGATCCACGGAGACGGCATCTTGTCGATGATCAGCCTGGACGCGCGAGAACGCAATGCGGCCTGCAACGCCTCGGTCGAATCCTCCGAATTGAATCCCCACCAAGAGGCGCGCGCCTCCTTGCATTTTCCCTCCTGTACCTGCCGTACCAGATCCGGCCTCCCCTCCACAGCGTCAGCCTTCGCAATACCCGTGATCGATGCAGCCACGCAAAGCGTCGCCACATACCCGATCTTCCTCCAGTCCCCTACTTTTTTCATCGCTAACTCCTTTCCGATTGCTTAGCCTGCGAATCGCGTGAAGCCGGCTAAACGTGTCAAGCATTTCCTCAAGTTCCCCTCATTCCCGCGTAACGCGCGGACGCCGGGGTTTACCACGTGATCGATTTGCCGGAGGCGTCAACCATGCCGAGATCGATCTCACGGACTTCCTTCCCGCCATGAACCCTCACCCGCATACGACGCTTCTCCGGCATTCCTTTGAATGATCCCTTACGTGCGCCCACCGTGAACTTCGCGCCTGTGCCCGTCCTTTCGAGCGTGAGCGGCGTGAGCGCAAATTCACCCGTGCGGTACTTCAGCGAGATTCCGTCGTCCTCATACAGCTCGGCCTTGCCGTCCGCGCTCGGCCACGCCTCGAACACGACCTCCTCGTTCCATCCCTTCTCGATGTACTGCTTCAGCGGCCAAGTGGGAATGATCGCGCCAGCCTTCACGTAGAGCGCACCGCCCCACTCCGGCGTCACCTCGATCGGCTTTTTGCAGGGGCCCTCCACCACAGCGTCCGTGCGCCATTCGTGCCAACGTCCGGGCGGAACCGTCACTTCCTTCGCGAACACGCCCACCAGCAGGTTGTCGCCCAGATAGTATGTGCTCGTGCAGTTGTCATACTCCCGCACATCGGGATGGACGAGCGGCAACGCGCGAACCATCGGCCACCCCGTGCGGGATGCGTTCGCCGCCGTACCGTACAGATACGGGACCAGGCGGTAACGGAGGTTGACATACGAACGGAAGACCGCGACCTTTTCCTTCGGGTTCACCCACGGAATGTCCCAGTAATCCCAGTTGTTTTGCTGCGCCCAAGGCGCGAGGAAACCGAAATGGATGCCCCGGACTGCGGAAGTTCCCGGTTCATCGCGAACCGTCATGTCGCAGCTTTGGTTGGAGTGCCCGCTCATGCCGAGATTCAGCACGGAGATCAGCGGACGGACTCCGCCTCCCGTGTCGCCCGCCCAGGTGGCGACATACTGCTGCACCCCCGCGTAACCGCCCGCCGAGTTCACCATCGCGCGACGCCCGGTGTAGTCCTCGTACCCCCGCGCCATCTGTTTCGCGTAGATCAACGGATAGAGGTTGTGCGCCTCGTCGTCCTTCATCCCGTTCGACCACTTGCGGTTCGGGACGCCGTTCCAGTCGGTCACCTGATATGCCCCGTCGAGCTTGAACGCCTGCGCACCCTGGTCCACGAACTGCCGCAGATGCTCGAACCACGGACGCGATCCCTCGGGATGACGGTAGGGTTCCGGATCGCCCGCATACCCGCCCGGAACGAGGGCCTTCGGCTGCTTCGCGGGAACCGCGTTCTCTTTCTTCGCCCCCTCGATATGTTCGTCATGCCAGGTGTCGGAATTGCTTCCCGCGACAGCCTCTCCCTTCTTTCCGGCGTCTTTCCCGGCAATCAGCTCCTCCTCATACCGGAAGAGATCATAATTGCAGCAGAGCCAGAGACTCAGTTTCATGCCGACGCGCCGCATCGCACTGGTGAAGGTGAGCGAACCTTTCGGAGCCCAGTACGGGAAATAGAAACGGCGCGAGTCCCAACGCTTGCGCGTGGTGGCGTCGTAAAAGGTCTCCATCCATCCCGGTTCCAACCCGATCACGTCGCACGGGATCTCATGGTCACGGAATCCCATCGTCTCGTCGATAAGCGCGAACTGGTCGATCCACTGGTTCGCGACAAAGGTGAAACCGAAGTTCCACACGGGAAGCAAGGCGGGACGCCCGGTAAGGCGCGTGTACGTGTCGAGCATCGCACGGTGATCCGCGCCGGTGAAGAAATAAAAGTCAGCCTCGCCTTCCTTCGCCGTGCAAACAATCGCGTTCGGATCGGCCTTGCCGACATCAATCGTGTGGCGCCAGGAGGAGTTGATGAGAAATCCCCATCCCTCGGTCGTAAACGCGACAGGCATCGGGATGTAGCTGTAGATGTTTTTGACATACACCTCGTAAGTGCCCGGACGACGCTGAATGTTGTCGCGAGAGACATCCCCCAGCCCGTACACGCGCGTCTCCTTCTGAAGCGGGAAGCGGATTTCAAACCCCGTGCCCGCGTGTTTCACCTCCGGCTTCACTTTCAAACCGTCGAGCGACGCGGAGGTCGCCAACGCTGGAAGGTTGGCAAAGACACCGTACCGGTTCATGCCGGATTCCGGCCACTGCGCGGCGCCATCTCTCTTCAGGCGCACGCGCCAGAGATCCGCGCCGAGTTTTTCGACCTTCAGTTCCGCCGCGCAGAGAACCCCCGAAAGACCGACAGTTACCGCCATTGCGATCACGTTGATGTTCATGCTTTACGAACTCCTTCCCGATTCCGAAACCATTCCCGGTGTCCAACCCAAGGAAAGGCAAACCACCGCTGATACGTTTTTTATTTTATCAGAAGAAAGCAGCCAAGACAAGGAAGACTTCGGATGGTTCGTTTTTGGGAAACCAGTCGGGTTTTGCCTCGCGCTGCCCCAGCGCGAAAACCGCCAGCAACGCACGGCAAGCCGTGCGTTGCCCCCCTACCATTCCTTGGTTATACGATTCTCACGGAGACTTGGGACTCCCCCTTTTCATTCCGAGACCGAATACGGTCGGTCTGAAGCGGCGGTGCCGCGTGTGCGATTCGGCGCACTCCCCATCTTCCATTCGATGCGACCGCCTTTGCGGAGTTCATCCGCTTGAAGGTAGTTGCGCGTGTATTCACGCCCATTGACAAGCATCGACTGGATATAGCGGTTGGCATCCGAGTTGCCGACAGAAGTGAGGCGCAATTCTTTACTTCCCGGCAGCGTAACGATCACGGACGGGAAGAGCGGCGACCCCAACACATACTCCCCGCTCCCCGGGCAAACCGGATAGAAACCAAGCGCAGACCAGACATACCACGCGGAAGTCTGCCCGTTATCCTCGTCGCCGCAATACCCGTCGGGCGTCGGTGTGTACAGGCGGTTCATTACCTCCCGCGTCCAATACTGGGACTTCCACGGTTCATTCGTCCAGGCGTAGAGATAGATCATGTGCTGGATCGGCTGATTCCCGTGCGCATACTGTCCGAAATTCATGATCTGCATTTCGCGAATTTCGTGGATGACGAACCGGTAGTAACTCTCATCGAAACGCGGTGGCAGCTGGAAGATCGAATCCAGTCGCTTGGTGAACGCGGTCTCGCCGTTCATCAGCCCGATCAACCCTTGAATGTCGTGAAAAACGCTCCACGTATAATGCAGACTGTTCCCCTCGGTGAAATCACCACCCCATTTGAAGGGGTTGAATTGGGGATCGAACGTACCGTCCTGATTCCGTCCGCACATCACCCCGGCGTCTGCGGAAAACAGATTGCGGTAGTTTTGGCACCGAGCGGCGAATTTACCGATCTCCTCTTTCGGACGGCCGAGCGCTTTTGCCAAGCGCCAAATGCACCAGTCGTCATACGCATATTCCAGCGTTCGCGCCGCACTCTCGTTGATCCCGATGTCACGCGGAACATAACCTTTCGCCAGATACTCCGCCGCGCCGCACCGTCCCACGGACGAAATCGAGGGGTGCGCGTTCTCCGCGCCATGCACCAGTCCCTCGTAGAGTTTGCCGATGTCGTATCCTTCGCGAACCCCGTTCAGCCAGGCATCCGCCACCACTGCGGCGGAATTGTTCCCCACCATGCAGTTCCGGTGTCCGGGACTCGCCCATTCCGGCAACCAGCCGCTTTCCCGGTAACAGTTTTCCAGTCCCGCCATCATCTGCGCACTCCGTTCCGGGTAAACGAAATTCAGCAGCGGGAATAGCGCGCGGAAAGTATCCCAGAAACCGGTGTCGGTGTAGTAGTATCCGGGTTTGACAGAACCGTCATGCGGACTGTAATGGATCACCTTCCCGGACGCATCCACCTCGAAGAAGATGCGGGGGAAGAGCAAGGAACGGTACAGGCAGGTGTAAAACACGCGCCGCTGGTCTTCCGTTCCGCCGCCGACCGCAATCCGCCCCAAGACCGCGTTCCATGCCGCACGCCCCTTTTCGCAGAGGACATCGAAGGAATCCTGTCCGAGCTCCTGCAAGTTGCGTTCCGCCTGTTCCTGACTGATGAAGGACGAGGCGACGCGCACCTGCACCTGATTCCCGCGAGCGCAAGGCTTGAATTTCACGATACACCCGACATGCTGATCCTGAAGTTCAGAAACCCCTTCCCGGATCTGGTCGTTCGACCAGATTTCTGTCGAAACGAACGGATGGTCGAACTCCAGCACAAAGTAATTGCGGAAATTTTTCGCCACGCCGCCCGAATTTCGCGTACTCCATCCGATGATTTGGTTCGCTTCGGGAATCACGCGGATAAAGGATCCTTTTTCGAAGGCATCGACTACGAAATACGGCGCGTCCGTTTGCGGATAGGTGACGCGAAACAGGGCGGCACGTTCCGTAGGCGTCACCTCCACCGTCGTGTCCCAATCCGCCAGATAGACGCGATACTGATGCGGCGCGGCCAGTTCCGCCTTGTGGGAGAAGAAGCTGGCACGGTCCTTCTGCGTAAAGGCGGGCTTGCCGGTCACGGGCATGACGGAAAACTGGCCGTAATCGTTGATCCACGGGCTCGGCTGATGCGTCTGCTTGATCCCCCTGATCTTTCGCGCCCCGTAGGTGTACGCCCATCCGTTCCCGTTCTCCCCCGTCTGAGGTGTCCAGGTGTTCATTCCCCACGGACGTGCAATCGCGGGATAGAGATTCCCCGCCGACAGTTCATGCGAACTGTCCGTACCCATCAATGGCAACACATGCGAAACAAAGTCATCCGCACAGGCCATCCCAGCCATCAGGCAAAACACACAAACCAAAACTTTCATACCACCAATTCCTTTCCGAACAACTGAACCAGTTACACACAGGATGCCCATCGGGGAAGCGGCACTCCTGCCGCTTCACGCCGCATACTCGTTCCGCCTTACGCAGAGGCTTTGCCACCGTGGCATAAGTGCCGCCCCTCGCCTAACGCCGCTCCGCAGCCAAACCAACTTAGGGGCGCCAGCCCCATTTAGGCCGCAGGGCCACTTAGGCGGCGTCAGCCGCCACTTATCCTCTCCCCGTCTCTCCGCTTCTCAGCTGGCGGCGTTAGCCGCCCCTACTGAACCAACAATGAAACACTCCCCTTTCCTTTCAGCACGGCGGTACCGAAGCCGACGCCGCCGGTGACCGCGCCGAAGACGCTGAACTTGTTCTTCACGAGCTTGCCGCCCTTCACGGCATACACGACGAACGATCCCTTGAACAGCCCCGTCTTCGCCGTGTAGGTCAGCTTCAGACCCGACACGTTCGCGCCAGCGACCGTCACCGTGCCGCCCTTGTACGCCACCTTCGCCGCCTTGCCCGCGTCCCACTTCGTCCCGCTCACCTTCAGCGGGATGTCGAAGGGCGTCTGCGCAACCGCGCCCGGCACAAGACCGGACAACTTCACGTCGTCCAGCTCGACCGTCCGCGTCCCGGCAGCGACGTTCCCCTTCGCGCCGATGCCCTGTACCTCCCACGCCATCGTGAACGCGGGCTTCACCGTGTTCTTCCACGGGGTCAGCGCCGTCACGTCCACCAGCTGGCGCGAGTTCCTGTCGAACCACGCGACGAACCCGAACTTGCTCTTCTTTGCGTAGATCACCGGGACGCAGCAGTAGGCATCGCCGACGGTCATCATGCCGGCAGCGGTCACCTTCGTGCCGTCCGCCAGAACGCCCGAAACCTTCGCCTTGCCCTTCGCCGCCATCGTGACCGCCAGCGTCGAGTAGCCGCCCTGCGCGAATGCGTCCGCGTTCTCCGGTCCAAGCGCAAGAACGTAACTCTTGCCGCTGAACTTCGACAACACGGAGAGCGCGGCGGCATCCTTCGCCTTCGCCGCGTCCGCGCCGCCCTCCAGCGTTCCGACCTTCGCAACCGTCCCGCCGACCGCGTTCGCGCCGAGCGTCAGTCCCGCCAGACCGCCGCCGCCCGCGCCCGTGACGAGGTTCACGGTACCAGTGACCTTCGTCTTCTTGCCCGTGCTGAGCGGGACGAACGTCAGCGTCGCGGCGGAGGTCGTCTTACCCTTCGCAGGCTTCTTCACAGCCAGAGAGAACGTCCCGGCGATCACCCCATCGCCGTCCAGCGCGTATCCGTTGTAGGTGCATCCCTTGTACGCGGACGACAACCCGCCGTACACGGGGGCGTCATGCAGCGCATACTCCGGCGCGATCGCGATCCAGTAGGCGTACAGCCCCGTCAGACCGGCGGGCACGATGCTGGTCGCCGTCACCCGTTGCCCCGTCCCATCCGGTCCGGTAAACCAACCGCCAAAGACAACCCCGTCCCGTGGCTTTGGTGTAGGCAGCACCCCAAACGGTTGCCCGACGATCAGCGTCAGGTTGGTGGTCACACCGTTCACATTTATCTTCACCTGCGCCATCGCCGCCACCGTGTTCCACCACGCCGGATCGGTCTCTATCGGGTCGTTGTAGTGGTCGAATATGATTGTGGCGGAGTTGGTGATGATGGTATTTGCTGGGGCGTCGTCGCGCACTTTGATCCTGTATCGGACGTAGCCCTCGCCGCAATGCGTGTCGTTGTTGGGAGGAAGGAAGCCGCCTGTCATGTCGGTTGGCCATCCCTCGCTGTCGCCGTTCGGGTCGATGATCCGCAGATACCACTGGGCAACGCCGGTTTCTTCATCGACCGCAAACTCCGTCTTGACGCTCGTGTTCGTGCCTTCCAATTGCTTTTCGCTCCAGCCCTCGTGCAGACCGCTCAATCCGTTATCGACGTTGTTGTTGTAGCCAACATCGAGCATTGTGAGCGACGACCAGTCGAGCGCGTCGGAGAGCGGGTTGAACACCTCCACGCACGCGGCGGCGGCATCGGCGTCGGACTTGTTCTCGAAGAAGATGGTGTAGGTCAGCTCTTGTCCGGACTTCACCAGCCGCGCCTCGCCAACGCCCTCGTCCCCTTCCACCGCGTTCGGGTCGCACGACTTCGGCTCTTTGGAGCTGTCGTCGTCCTCGTCCTCGCCGTCATCGTGCTCCGGGTCGTAGCGCACGTCGAGAACGCACGTCGTCACGTCGTCCTCCTCGCCGCTCGACGCGACCGTCAACTGCACCGTGTACTGTTCCCCTTCGCAGACGAGATTTCCATCCGCATCAGTCGTCGTCGGCAGTTGCCCGTGAACCGTCACCCACGGGAAGTCAAGCTGCTGGTAGTCGTTGCCAGAACCGAAATCGGTCATGCGCATCGCGACCGTACCTTGCTTGCCAGCCGTATCAATTAGCTCGAAGCGATTGACGGTAATATCCTCCTCGTCGTCCGTCGTATAGGATTCCGAGGCGTCCAGATTGATCGACCACACGCCGTCAGAGTTCGCGTACACAGTCACGACCCCTCCCGGCTTCAGCGCATTCTCGCTCAACTGGTGCGTCGGCACAGCGACAAGTAGGCGGGCGGATTTGAGAGAGGCGGCCTTGCGCTTGGGCACCGACTTGGAGATGATGGCATGTACTCCACTTGGTTCAGCATTGACATTTTGCATGATGAAATTGTTTGTCCAATACAAATCATGCCTAGGCAATTGTGATAGACTTGAAAAACCGACAACGTTTCCAGCGGATAACACCATCAGAACCTTACGATATTCATATTCAGTATCACCCTCGTTCTCCTTCCAAGCAAGTGGTCTATCTGCGCCAAACAAATCCTCTGGAATATCAAGCTTAATACTCTCCTTCTGGGCATTTCCACATGGACGAGGATATTCACATACGACCTCTCCAATTTTCTTGTAAAATTTCGTAGGATCGCCACTTTGCGCCAATGTGTCAACAAGATTCGTAATATTCGAGAAGGATGTTGGCAAACCTTCATCTTCCAGTCCCTGTAAGTCAACAAGCCATGCCGTCACGGTACCGTGTTCTTTACAAAGAAGCGGATGCCATTCGCGAGTGTTGCTAAACAATTCACTGTAGTCAACCGATAGGTTGTCCGCAAGGTTTATGATGGAAACCTTCAATTCCATACCCCCATCGATCTTGTCAGGTATCGTAGCGTCCACCTCCACATCGGCCGTAATGTTCCATGCCTGTTTAAGCGCTCTTAACGACTTACCGTCAACTGAAACTGTCTGATCCGCTATCGCAGTCGAAAGATACCGCCAAGGGGTACGCCTCTGCCCCGCAAGTTCACGACAATCCAAAAACTCAAGAACATTATCGCGAATAAGTCCGGCAAAAACAGAATTTCCTGGCATGGTCATGTCATTACCCGCCAATGAGTGCCAAGACCCCGGATAGCCAGTAAAATTGAAACCGAGGTTTCTGTATGCCAATGGTTGCTTGATTGTTTTGAGGAACCACTGGTGTGCCCAGGAATGTCGATTTAGTTCCCCATTCTTGGACAATCCCCATAACTGCATTGCACCAAGATACCATTCGTGGAAGTCACCCTTCCGAATCAAGGCAAAATTGTAATGCCCGTACATTTCTCCAGTTTCCTCTAGCGACATATCGAACGACGACTTGTAAAATTCCACCTGTCCGCAAAGTAATCGAATAACTCGTATCCATTCACTTGGTGGCATTGTGTTAAACGTATGAACTCCGTTATCTGTCGTTGAGGTGTCCAATCCTATGAAACGATTGAATACCCCCGTACCATTCCAATAAGTCATTATATTCGCTGCAACATGTGCACCATGACTGTGCCCAATCAACATTGTATTTGAAGGAACAATACCCATTTTCTCCAGATTCCTTTTCGCCTCGTTTACCGTCCTAGGAATATTTTGTGCCGAGCCTTTGAAATACTTGCTTGCAGTCCCTGGATTTACACCAAACATCACTCGTGCGCCATCTCCCCAGTTTACAGCAAGGACATTACCCTTTCCCGACAATGCTTTTGCCGTCTCCACGATCCAATCTGTGGAAATGTTATTATCATTTCCGTGGCAAATAATGTAAGTGACCTGATTTGGATCTATCGCCTCACCTGTGCAAACCGAGTAGATATTATTCTCTTCTCTTACTGCCAGCGCCCATCTGCTACAAGCTGAACACCATTTCCAGACACTTCCATCACGTGGATACTCTTTCCATGCATTTGAATTTTTAGTACACGTCAAGTAATGGGTACCACATCCGCCATCTCCCTTAGTTCCCTGTAATTTTATAGTCCCCCTCCCTGTGATATCTGAGGAACTCGTCCCTCCCGCCTCGGCGTTCTCTGCGGTCTCTGCGTGAGATTCATCCCCCGCATCCAACATTCCCGCCGCCTTGAGATACTGGTAGCGGCCAAAAGCCGACTTAAGCGTTTCGTAGTCCGTCGTCTGCGGCTCGACAGTGCCAAGCCATGTGCCGAGGTTCGTGTAGAACGCCGCGTATGTCGATCCGATCACCGTGCGCAATTTCGCCACGGTCGCATCGTCATCGGCGACATGATACAACACCCAATCATCATCATACAGCTCGCGAAGCGAGAACTTCGCCGATTTTGCCCCCTCTTGCGCCGCATGGTACGACCGCAGCTTCCACTTCACGTTTTCGGCGAGGATCGTTACGGGGATCGCAAGGCGTTGCGGTTCGCCGGGACGGAGCGTGCCAACGGGCGCTTCCGCCGAAAGGCCCATCACCTTCACGCTGTTGGTATAGACCGCGCCGTCGATTTTGAAGACCTGCCCTTGGGAAATCAACTCGAACACCGGCGCGGGCATGTCCGCGTTGCCCGTGTTCTCGTAGTCGATATAGACGGTGAGGGTGCGTCCGCGCCGTACGCTCGCCGGGGCGTCCAGCGTAGCCGTCAGCTTCGGCGCGGCGGGGATGTTCGCGACGGTGACGGCGGCGGGGAGCGTTGCGGTCGCGCCGTCCGCGCCAACCATCTTCACGTCGTAGGTCGCGCCGGCGGTCAGGCGCGAGCAGTCGATCTGCGCCGTCATCCGTGTTGGCGAAACAACGCTCGACTGTAGAACGGGCGGCTCGCCCGTTCCGAACGCGCTGGCAGCGCGTTCTACTACCACCGTGCATCCTTCCGCGAAGTTAGCGCCGTCGATGACGAGGCCCGTCGTGCCCGTGTAGGGGAGCGTGGCGGGGCTGACGGACTGCACGGCGAGCGCGGCGGATTCGAGCGTCATGGAGAACGCCGCGCCGCTCGCGGAGGTCGTCTCGACGAGCAGATACGCCGTCGTCACGCCCGCCGGAATGCCGATCAAGCCGCCGTCCGCGCCCACCACGGCGCGGGCGGAGTAGCTGGACGCGCTTGGCATAAAGCCGCTGCCGAGATAGACGACCGTGCCCGCCGGAGCGTTGATCCGCGCCACCATCGGCTCCGTGCCGTCCAGCGCGAACTTCGCGCTCGCGGGCATCCCCTTCTTTGACGTGCCGCTGAAGCCGTCCGCCGCCGCGCGGGCGGGGAGCGAAATCTCCACCGTTCCCGCGCTCGTCGCAATGTTGTTCGTGACGTTCGCACCCTCGTAGATGTCGCGCTCCACGTTGATGCCCACCTGGACGCGCCACGTGCCCTCCGCCTCAGGCGGCACGGTGAACAAGGCGGAGAACGTGTTCGTCGCGCCCACGGCGAGGGAAGCGGACTGAACGATGATGCCGAGGTCGAGCGAATACCCGCCATCCGCCGAAACGAGCGACACCTTGTCGCGCCACGAGCCGTCGATCGCCTGCTTGCCCACATTGGCGACGTCGTAGGAGATTGTAAGGGTGTCGCCAACGGTCGCAGCAAGCTGCGACCCTCCCGCAACGGGAGGGACGCAATTTATTGCGTCCGCCGCCAAGTCGTTCGCGCTCATTCCGCCCACAATCTCGTAAATGCCGATGTCGGGAGCGCCGTCGTCGCGCGGCTGTCCGTAGTAATCGTATTCCGGCGCGTTCGCGGCATCACCTGCGTTGACGCACGGCGACCCCTTCTGAATCCTGAAATCGCCATTCTCCGCATCAACAAACAGCGGATCGCCCCAGATGTTACCGTTGGAGCCGACAAGGCCGCATGACTGCGAGCCAATTTCTACAGGATTCCAGAATAGGCAGTTTGCCGTTGTGAAACGCGACGAAGGATCTCCGTAGGTGCCGGAATTCAACTCGCACCAGCCGTAGCCGCATTCCGCAAAGATGCAATTCCGATAAACCGGGTTGCCATTCCAATTTGACCAGTAGCACACGCCTACGCTGTTCTGAAAGAAAATGCAATTGACGTATTCGTTCTTCGAGCCACGGTACGGAGCTGTCGCCCACCCCGTGTCGCTAATTATGGTATTCTTGACAGAAATCGTTCCGCCCCAATTCCAAATGCCATCATAGAGCGCATAACCTACAAAACAGCAATCCATGTTCAAAGCGCCGGAACCGCTTGTTTCAAGTATGCCCGTTTCGTTGCTCGGAGCAGCATACATGGCCTTGCAGTATTTCAGATTGGCCGTTCCGCTGACGTAGATGTATCGCCAATCTCCCCCGGCGGGTCTCGTCTTCTCGCCATCGCCGTTGGTATCTCCACCAAATTCATCATCCTTGATGGACGTGAATACGATGGGCTGCGCCCGCGTACCGATGGCGCTCAGCGTCGCACCGCTGTTAACGGTGAGTGCCTTGTTTTCCGCGAACTTCACGACCGCACCAGGCTCGATGGTAAGTGTCACGCCCGACGCGACAGTTACATCTCCCGTCACGCAATAGACATTGTAGCCCCGCCATACCTCGTTCCGTGAAATCGTGCCTCTAAGCGTGACCGTGGGATCGGGATGATAACGGTACTGCGTGGCATCGTTTCCGCTTACGCCATTGAGTACATACATATCCGCAACAGGCATCGAGAGATTACCGTCCTGCAGCGTGTCGCCGCCCACCGTATCGTCACTGGCGTGTGTGAAGATCACGCCGTCCGCAATACATTGACCACCAGCTTCACACACAATCCCCGAACCGTCCATGAACTTGACTATCGTCCCCGGCGCGATAGTGAGCGTAGTGCCGTTCTTCACCGTGACCGTATCGGTAACGAGATGTGTTATGTCAGCCGTCCACGTCTCATCTGCGACGATCATGCCATCGTGCAAAATGACATTGTCGTCCAGCACCGCGAAACGCGCCGTCAGCGTTTCGTCTCCCGCCGCATGCGTGAAGCGATAGAGGCCTGGCGTTTCGGGGCGGGTCCAAGAGAGACTTCCGCTATCGACAGCATTCGAGAGCAATCGAGTGCCATCGACAGCAACTTCGCAACTCACGGCGTTGCCCCAGCGCGGCGAATAGGTGATAGGTTCCTGCTCCTTCGCGATCAACGTGCCGCCGAGCCCGCGCGTCTCGATGAACGTACCCGCACTCGGAGTCGATTCACCGTTTTCGATCACGTCGCTCACGGAGATGCGTCCGTTGTAGATTCTTACGATAGCCGCGTCGTTCGCTAGCTTGACGCTCCGCGCCCGCGTGGCTGAAAGCGCAAACGCCTCCGTGCCATTTGGCGTATAGGTGGATTTGAGCGGGATTTCTATGTATTTCGTCCCCTCGCTCGTGCCCGTCCAAGAAAGTGTCCCGGAGGTTGAAGAGAATGGGAGGGACGCGCTTGTCGCGTCCGAAACCGCCCAATCTATCGAAAACGGCGCGTTGCGCGTGCCGCTCACCGAAACGGGGATGCGCACGACGCCGCTTTCGATTGCGACAATGGCGTCGTGCAGTTCCACTTCGGGATACGGCCGTACGGCGGCGTCCGGCGTCACCCAATAGCCGTTGTCGCTCCACAGTCCGCCGTTGAGCGTGACGATCTCGTAGGAGTTCGTGGCGAAGTCGCCGTCGCGCAGGTTGGTGTCGCCGCCGTAGGAATCGTTGCCGATGGAGGCGAAGAACACGTCCGCGCCTTCCGCGCCGTTGATCTGCACCTTGCCGCCGGACAGCACCTTGATTCCCGCCATTTCGCAGAACTTCACGATCGTGCCCTCGGTGATCGTGAGCGTCACGCCGTCCGGCACCGTCACCCAGTTGCGCACGACGTGGGCCTTATCGCTCGTCCATGTCGTATTCGATTGCAATCGACCGCCTTCGATTGCAGTCGTTTGCGAATCGAGCTTCAATATCGCCGCCGTGTTCGTGCCGCTTGTGAGCGTCTGCCAGCCCGTCGAAAGCGAGGCCGTGTTCCACGCGCTCGCCGTGCCGCCGGCGGGATCGCCCTTGTATTCCGTGTTGCTCACGAGAGCGTGACCGACCGTCCCCTCCGCGCGCAGCTCCAGCCGTCGCCCGGCACTCGCCGCGCTCGTGGAATACTCCAATGAAGCCACGTCAATACCGCCCTTGAACACTTTCACTTCGCACGTCTCGTTGGCGCGTGTCACGCTCCGCGCCAGCGTTAAACGGAGCGTGAACGTTTCCACGCCGCTCGGCACGTAGGTGGATTTGAGCGGGATTTCAATGTATTTCGTACCCTCATCGGAACCCGTCCAGGAGAGCGTACCGGAGGTTGCGGTCGCCAGAGGGGACGCCCCTTCCAACGCCCAGTCAATCGAGAACGGCGCATTGCGTGTGCCGCTCACCGTCACAGGCACACGAGCGACGCCATCAGAAATGCTCGCCAGCGAATCGTGAAGTGTCACTTCGGGATAGCCGCGTAGCTGCGCGTCCGGCGTCACCCAATAGCCGTTGTCGCTCCAGAGTCCGCCGTTGAGCGTGACGATTTCGTAGGAGTTCGTGGCGAAGTCGCCGTCGCGCAGGTTCGTGTCGCCGCCGTAAGTGTCGTTGCCGATGGAGGCGAATACCACATCCGCGCCTTCCGCGCCATTGATCTCAACCCTGCCGCCGGACAGCACCTTGATGCCCGTCCCCTCGCAGAACTTCACAATCGCGCCTTGGCTGATCGTGAGCGTCACGCCGTCCGGCACCGTCACCCAGTTGCGCACCACGTGGGTTTTCGAGTTGTCCCAGGTGGTGTTCGATTGCAGTCGACCGCCTTCGATTGCTGTCGATTGCGGATCGAGCTTGAGAATCGCCGCCGTGTTCGTTCCGCTCGTGAACGTCTGCCAACCCGTCGCGAGTGAAGCCGTGTTCCATGCGCTCGCCGCGCCGCCGGCGGGATCGCCCTTGTACTCCGTGCCGTTCACGAGGGCGTGGCCGACAGTTCCTTCCTCGCGCAGCTCTAGATGCCGCCCGGCACTCGCCGCGCTCGTCGAATAGTCGAGCGTTGAGAGATCGATGTCGGCGTTGGCATTTAATGCGACTGCTATCGACAGCAATCGAATGCTTCCGATTGCTATCGCTCGAATGCTGTCGAATGCCATCGAGTGCTGTCGGTCATTTCCGTTCCTCAGCAATGTTCCGAGTGCCCTTACATGCCGGATAGTTTGTACATCCCCAGAAATCGCCTGTCTTGCCGTGCCTCACGCGCATTACGCCGCCGCACACGGGGCAAGGCGGGGCGTCTTCGTTCACGGTTTGGCGCTGGTTACGCTTCTCCTCCACACGCGCCGCCGTCATGCGCTCGGAGAATCCGCCCTCCTTCACGAACTCGTCGCCGTGCTGTTGGAGGAGCTTATCCAGCATATGGAGGGCTCGTCCAATGAGAATGAGCATCGCATTGGCGAAGACGATGCCGGATTCTGTTGTCGATTGCTTTCGATTGCAATCGATAGCGCCCGATTCTCGATGGCAATCGATAGCTGTCGATGGCTCTCGATTGCTACCGAACCATTTCTCAAACTTCGCACGCTGGGTGATGATGTGCCGCGAGAGGTCGTAGTTTATGTCGTCGCCGTAGTCTGCCGCGTCAAAGCGAACTGCGTACACCGCCTGTGCCTCGGCTGAACGCTGCGGCCACGGCGGCAGGTTCTTGTCAAGAAGCCATGTGAGGTAGTCGTCGCGCAGCTCGCAGAGACTCGCCTTGACGACGTCGATAAGCTTCAGCGTCATCTGCATCGAAGTCGCCTGGCGTTCGCTGCCTTCGGTGAGGTTCTTCACGCCCGAGCGTGCCGCCTGGGCCATCTGGTCGAACTGGCGTCCGCAAGGGGCGTCCGCGAGCGTGAGAAACCGGCGGCAGAACACGAGCGTTTCCAGCTGGACAATGTTCATCAAGATGTAAACGTCAAGCCGCTTGTAGCCAGTTGAATTCTTAAAAAGTTGCGTAGCCATTAGATCGCCTTTCGCTTGTGGTTGTTTGTCTTTCGATTGCTGTCGGTTGCTGTCGATGGCAATCGATTGCTATCGCATTTCATCCGAGCCATGCGGTCTGCTTGCTCTTCCCGTCTTACTTGAGGACTCAGGAGAATCATTGTCCTGCGGAACAAGCGAGGCGGAAGCCGCTTAAGCCGGGCCCATAGTCGTTACAACGATACGCAGAACGGCAGCACTCGGCGCCTTCGTGCCAAGTTCCGCCACGTGTCACACGCCAAGAACCAGAGACTGGACCAATTGGGTCTGTTACATTCGATGAACCCAGATTATCCTGATACCAATCAAGGCAGTGTTCCGCCACGTTACCATGCATGTCATAGAGTCCCCAGGCATTCGGCGCGTATGAGCCGACTTTTGTGTGGTAGGAAGAATAGCCACCCATACCATCGCTCATGTTGTAGGAATACCGCCCCACCTCGGCCATCGCCGCATCCTGGTCGGTGTTTCCCAAGTCTTTTCCATTGTTGAGGGCCGTGGTCGTCCCGGCGCGACAGGCGTATTCCCACTGCGCCTCGGTGGGGAGGTCGAGGTTTAGCGAGGTGCGAGCGCGTACTTTGCCGAGGAAGGAATCGGCGTCAACCTGACCGTGGCTCGGCCAGTTCGCACCAACGTATGACCCGCGGATGTCGGTGTCGAAAACAGCATCCACGGGGCGCGTGTCGCCACGATACCTCGATGGCGTTCCGCCCGTGACGAGTTGCCACTGCTTCTGCGTCGTCTCGAAGACGGCCATGTAGAAGGGCTTGGAGATCGTCACGGAGTGCTGCGTCTCTCCTCTCGACTGCCGCCCCAGCTCCGTGGAAGGGCTACCCATCGTGAACGTGCCGGGCAGGATGAGCCGCAGCCACAGTTCCGTGGTTCGGCACGTGTCGCTCGTGAGGTCAGGCCCGGCCGCCGAGAAGCGGACGGGGTAGCTCGCCGCGTCCGCGCCGCCCGAGAGGTCGATCACGATGAAGGGCGCAACCCCACGGATCGCCGTCATCTTCACGGAGAAACTGGGGGTGTGATAATTCGGCATATCCTTCGCGGCGTTCCACGTCATGCGGTGCGTGCCCGCCTTTACCGTGCCGTTCGCGCCCTCGCCCGTCAGCGTGCGCATCTGGAGGCGCGCCCCCGTGTCGTTGTCGGTTCCCTCTGGGAACACATAGACATCCGCGTTCGCGTCATCACACACCACGGTGTAGTCGATATCGACTAGGCCGTTCCACGGGTAGCGTTGGACGGCCTTCACGTCCGTCACGCTCACCGCCGCGTTTACGGACGGGACAAGTCCCGTCCCTCCCAGAATCACCGCCAGAGCGGACACCAGCATCATTCGTTTCATGCTCATCCTCGTTTTCCTTTCCTTCCTCGTTTTCAAATCGTCATTCTGCATACGGCGGCTGGGGAAAGCCGCCATCCCATTCCCTCGCAAACGGGCTGGCAGCCCGTTCTACTAAAAACCTCCTCCGATGCATCAGATGAGGTGCTTAGGATACCTTGGATGAAACATCAAAGGAGGTGAGACTGCACGTGACAAGGCAGTACCTCTTTCATGCGTCACCCAGATGATAAGTGTCCTAAGCTTCCATCTGACGCAAACCCAAACGCAGGATACTCTCGGATTGAGACCTACCCACGCGGGCAATCTATGGCGAACGACGGCTTCCCGTCGAACACAAGAGAATCTTACCACATAGGATTGACGAAAGGCAAGAAAGGATTTTTCAATTTTCTTGTCGGCTCGTAGAACGGGCTGCCAGCCCGTTCCAGACATGAATACTGAACGCACAAGCTGCGTATTGGTTATAAGTTGGCATATTAGGCATTGCGGTCGCGATAGCGCGCACCCCTCCCGATCTCGCGCACCTTGCGGACTTTGCACGAGTCAAATTTATCCTCCTGTACGTTCACACGGAAGGTAGAAAGGAAACAACGGGAACAACTTCAAAGACAACTGTCATTGGACGCGCGGGCTAACCCACCCGCGCCTATTACAAAATTTAGCTGTCGGCTGAACGCGGGCGGGTTAGCCCGCGTACCTTCTACAGGGTTGTTCTCGATGTTGTTTCTGTTGTTTCCAAATCCTTCCCGTCTCGACGTATCGGTCGCGACGGGGCGTGACCAATCTTCGCGTCCTTTGTGGACTTCGCGCCGTCGCTTGAGAGAAAAACCGGCTGTGAAAGGCGCTGACGCGCACCAAGAAAAAAGAGCAGGAGGTAGGGAAAATTAAATCGCTGCACTTTGAAATGGTTTATTTGACCGCATGTCGCGTGTCCTTGGGTAGGTGCGACGGGAAGGGACGAAAGGGACAAAAGCGACATGCGCGACGACTTTCCGACTCGCGCCTGTCCGTGTCCCTTACTTTTCAGACTCCCGCCTTTCAGCTGGCGTGAAGCACCTTTCGCGGTAAATTCCGTGCGTTCCGTGGTTCAAATTGTCCAGCAACGGAATCCGCGTCTGCATTTTGCAATTGGAATACGGCGGGATTTGTGCGATACTGTTGCCTTTGCAACGGGAAGGAGCGATTTTATGAAATGGATTTTTTTGGCAACGGCGGGTGTTTCTCTTTCGCTTTTCGGCGCGACGAATCAACTTTCGGTGGCGCCTGTTCAGCCGCTTCCGGAACCGGAGAACGTGCCGGAATTACTGGTTACGTCCAATGGACAGAAGGTGACATCGGTTGCCGCATGGGAGAAATCACGCCGCCCTGAATTGCTCCAGACTTTTGAGACGGAAGTTTTCGGCGTCCGTCCGTCGGTCACGCCCAAACTGAAATTCACGGTCGTTGCAGAGGATGCCAACGCGGTCGATGGCACAGCGTTGCTGAAACGCGTGAAGATCACCTACACCGGTCCTTACGGCGAACGTGATTTCGTCGCAACCGCGTTTTTCCCGAAGAACGCGAAAGGTCCATCTCCGGTTTTCGTCTATCTCGCCTTCCCTCGTGACGGGATCAATTCACACCGCAGCGCAGGCGACGCCCAAGAACAGACCAGCCAACTTGAAGAGCGCTGGCCCGTGAAGAAGATGATCAACCGGGGGTTCGCCACCGTCGCGTTCCGCTGCACCGATGTCGCGGATGACGATTTCGACGGTTTCAACGCGGGTGTTTATCCGATTCTGCAGAAGCCCTCCGATCGCACGGAGACGAGCTGGGGGGCGATCAGTGCGTGGGCGTGGGGCGCAAGCCGCGTGGCGGACTGGCTGGAGACGGAACCGCTGGCGGACAAGGCTCATCTTGCAGTTGTGGGTCTCTCGCGCCTTGGGAAGGCCGCGCTTTGGGCGGGCGCGACGGACACGCGTTTCGCGCTCACCTGTTCGGCTTGTTCCGGATGCTGCGGAGCCAAGTTGAACCACATCGAACTCGACAGGATCCGGCCCGGATACGGCGACGAGCACATCGCGCGTATCCTCCGTTTCCGTCACTGGTTTTCGCGGAGGTTCGACAAGTACCGCGGGAAGGACATGGAGCTGCCGTTCGACCAGCACCAGTTGATCGCGTTGTGCGCCCCTCGCCTCGTCTCGATCTCTTCGGGTTCGGAGGATCCGGGCGCCGGACCGCTTGGTGAATACTGGGCGGCGCGTCTCGCCTCCCCCGCATGGGAACTCTACGGGAAGAAGGGGTTGGTTTCGCATGATTTTCCCGCACCGGAACGGCTCTTGGGGAATGGTTCGATCTCTTACCACATTCGCAAAGGACCACACGGCCTGATCTATTCCGACTGGGAACGCTTCATGACGTTCGCAGAAGACAATGGTTGGATGGCGGAGAAAACATGCGGCGGCGGTCGTCACGCATTTCTCCAGCGCATGATGGAGAAAGCCGCCGCGCTCGGGATGAAAACAGCATACTTCGAGAATCCGAGTGGACTCACACCTCGATCACGCGCCTCTGCGAACGACCTGCTAAAACTCGGCCTCGCCTGTGCCCGCCATCCGGTTTTCTCGAA
>JAFSTA010000200.1 GCA_017450695.1 Kiritimatiellia bacterium
ACTTTTTCCGGCAATTTCTCTGCGTACTCCGCGACCTCAGCGGCTCTGCGTGAGAACCCAAACGAGGAATCCAGGTAAAATCTTCGCGTTTCGGTATCGCAGGCATCTACCTAGATCACGGTGAAAAACGCAGATGCGCCCATTGGTAACGAGTGCTGGGGGATGATGCCAAATGCCGACAGCGTGAAGCCACTCGATAATCAAGGGTGCCAGTCGCAAAACCTCGCAATCGCGGGCAAATGGTTTTTGCGACTAGCTCCAAGAGGCCGGGAGAGCCACACGCATGTCCGCTACCGGATCATGAAGAAGAAGCCTCCTCTCGAGAGTTTTACGACGTTCTGGCGATAGGTGATGTGCCATCGCGTACCGGCTACGTTCGTGGTTGCGAACTGCCCGGTGAAGCCGTTTGCGGAGGACGCCAGCGTGTAGCTAGTGCCGGTCAACGAGTTCAGGTTGTTGATTTGCAGGGTCAGACCTGTCAGGTCCAAAACACCCGACGTACAGGCAATGCTGTCGATCGCGTTCGTCGTCGCGTCCAGCGTCAACGTTCCTGAAACGCTCGCGCTGTTGAAGGTCAATGTCGCCGCTTCCGTCGCGTTCGTACCAGGGTTGATTCCCTCGGAGACCACAAGCGTTCCGTTCGAGACCGTTCCCTCGCCGACCAACGACGCAACCGTCTGCGAGTTGCCGCCGAGCGCCAGCGTCGCGCCGTTCGCCAGCTCAACGACCGTCGCGGACGGCAGCGAGGAGGCGGTCCCCAACGCGAGCGTTCCACCTGTCACGCGGGTATCGGCCGCGTAGGTGTTCGCGCCGGTGAGCGTAAGGCGACCGGATCCGCGCTTCTCGAACACCGTCCTCGGCAGCGCATCCGGCCCCAGTACCTCGTTCTCTGCAATCTCCTCGTCCGTCAACGCACGTTTCCAGATGCGGAACTCATCGTATGATGCGCTCGCGTCGAAGTTGTCCTGAAGCGACCGTCCGATATAGGTGTAGGTCTGGTCCTGATTCGCGAGCGACCATCCTGCCGGAGCCGCGAATTGGCCGCGATACTCCTTGTTTGCCTTGAGGTTCTTGCGGTACGCATGGATCGTCCATTTGCCGTCGCCGTCCTGCTTGCACACGACGCAGATGTGGTTCCACGGCAGATCATTGATGTTGTACGGTTGCAGCGCGTCATCCACCTGGGTCCGTACACCGTTGTAATTGATGGCGCAGCGGTCGGTGTTGGAGCCACCTCTCCGCCACGTGAGGGTTATGTAGTGGGTACCGTCCTTGCCGATGTCGAATGCGCGCTGCCAGTTGTTGTGCTTATCCACGCGCGCCCAAAGTTCGATCGTCGCCTCGCTCCCATCGACGGGGAGCTTGTTCGGTCCGAGACTGATATGCGAAGTCCCTTTGTCACCGCCCACGAGCTTCACCGCCTGTCCGTCGCCCCGTGTGATGAACGACCAGCCGTTGGTATCGACGGGGGACTCGCCGGTGACAGAATCGACGAAATCGCCGTTGAAGCTCCAGCGGTGGACGAGGTCGCTGTGGAGGTTCGTGGAACAAAGCGGCTGCGTGAACACGACATCGTGTCCGTCGGTATCCACCGCGCCGCCGCCCGACCGCGAATGCGGTCAGGTTGCTGACGAACAAGGCGGAGTCCGCGGACGCGCGGAGCGTTCCGCCGTCGAAGATGAACTCGGCATACCGCCCGTCTTCGGTCGTTCCGTGCCCCAGCACCCGCGGCACTTCGAGGACACCGCCTTTGCAGAGCATCACGCGCCCGCTGCCTGTCGCGCTCTCGTTCGCCAGACTGAGTGGGCTGGGCGTACCAACGATGCCCTCTCCGCGCACGACGAGTTCGCCAACACCGTCTTTGCCTACACAGGTACGGTTCGTCTTATGGCGCATCTCGCCGTTGACGACATGGACTACACCCGTGGAGTCGGCGACATCGCCGATGACGATCGAACTTGACGGACAGATCGTGCCGCCCGTCTGCCAAATGAGTCCGTACGTACGGGCAGAACGACCCAGGTTGATGGTGGATGCGCTGCCGAGTTCCCCGCCTCTCATGTAGTAGAAACCCTTCTTGTCGCTGTGGCGACCGATACGCACGGCGATTGAGGAGTTTGAGGCATAGACCGTCCCTCCGCGCTGCACGATCTCGCCCGAACCCGCGCCCACGATCTTCGAGGTCACGCAGCAGTCGTCATAGACTTCGAGCCGACCATACACATTGTTGTTGTTCGATCCGGCGGTGAACTCGTTTTCCACCGTTACCGTTGTCCCGTTCGTGAAGATGCCGACGACATTTGCGTCATCGACATCGCCCGCGGTGACCGATCCGGACACGGAAACCGTCCCGCCGTCGAACACGGCGTCCCCGTTCTTGAGGTTGACACTACCATTGACCGTCAGCTTGCCTCCCTTGAAGCGCGCATGTCCCGCATACAGGTTGAAATTGCTGTCTAATTTGATCGCCTGGTTCGTGGCGTAGAGAGTCCCCGAACCATACTTGTTGAGGTAGTTGAACAAGCCGCTTCCGTTCGATGCGTTCGCTACTTTTGCGGGATGATCCAGCACGACATCGCCTTCCTGCACGTTGAAGCGGAAAAAGCGGTCGCGGAAACCGGAGTTCACCAGCCGCAGCGTACCGGAACCATACTTCTTGAAGGTCGTCGGTTTTTTACCGTTGTTGCTGTAGTCCGAATCCATGATCGACCCCGCCATCGTGGCGACGCCGGAACGGACATAAATCAAGAACGGGGTGTCCAACGTCGTACCTACGATGTCGATGTTGTTCTCGAAGGTGATCGGCTGGTCGGCGTTGGTGTCGTTCAGGATGAGCGAGTAGCTTGGAAACGCGGTCGTGGCGACGAGCTTGTAGTCGGAACTCTGCGATCCAGCGCCGTTGAGCAGATTGACCGTGAGCGGGACGCCGCGCGCGGTGAACGCCGGCGTGGCATTGGTGATGAGGTTCACCTGTCCCGGTCCTCTGCCGAGCGTGGTGGTGATGTTGCCGGAAACGCTCGAAAGGCTGCCACCTGCGAGCGTCACGCAATAACTTGAATCGAGTCCCGTACCGAAGTCGGCACGGAGAGTGCCCGCCGAAATCTTCTGTTCACCGCCGAAGGTGTTGTGCCCGGTCAGCGTGAGCATCTTGCTCCCGAGTTTTTCCATTCCCCCCGTATAGGTGAGGTCGTCCGCAATCGCCATGTCCTCGGATACGTCGAACGCCACACCGATCCCCGCTCCCGTCTCCAGCGTCATGTTCGCACGGGCGACGGCCTTCTCGGCTTCGGTCCAACCGCTTCCGAACTGCAGGCTCGCGCCCGCCCGGACCGTCACTCGCCCCGGTTCGTCATAACCTGGGATTGTGCCGGGATGCATCGCCACCAGCGTTCCCGCGCTCACCGTCGTGGGGCCGGCGTAGGTGTTCGTGACCGTGAGGCGAAGCGTACCCGCGCCGATCTTCTCGATCCCGGCTGGAGTCACTCCTTCCGGAATCTCGCCCTCCGGTGCCTTCAGCGGGATGCTAGCCTTGCAGTCGAACCCGGCGGTATCGAAGATAACACCTTTGTTGCCGACCGTCGCGTAAGTCCCGGCGGCACCGGAGAGGAACACGGTGATCGGGTGTTCATAGTCGGAGGTGTTGGTGGCGCAGAAGATGCCGCCGTCGAAGGTGAGGCTGGCGGTGTCGCGGAGCAGCTCGATGGCGGCGGCCGTAATCGAGCCGCCGTCCGTGACGTTGACCGTTCCGGTTCCGGTGGTCTGTCGCGCGACCACCACGCGGTAACGTGTCACCAGCCTGCCGGTACCGGAAACGTTCAGGGTTCCGGTACCGTAGTTCCCGACGGCGACACGGGAATCCGGCACATAGACCGCCCCCCCGGAGATCGTGTAGCTGCCGACCACGCCAGTTGACTCACTGTTTTCGCCACGTCCGATCTTGAGCCCGGGGTCGGATGCGGCACCGGTCGAGAGCACGGAGACGGAACCGCCGGTCTGCACCAGGGAGAACGTGTTCGTCCGGGCGACATTCAGGTATTTCACCGAAATGTCCATGCCCTCGGAAATGGTGGCGGAACCGACATCCATGTTCGCCGTGTCATTCACACCCGGGCAAGCATTGCTCGTCCAATTCGCCGCATCGGTGAAATCCCCGACCGTACCCGGATTCCAATAAAATGCATCCGCCATCACGGAAAAAACGGACACCATCCACATCCAACACAGTATCGCCATCTTCTTCATAGTTTGTTTCTCTCCATTCACAACTCGACTTTAAAAAGGTAAAGTAGCAAAAATAGATATGCAGCGCAAGCACTTCTTTTGCATCTTCTTTTGCATCGGGATGTCTGCGGGCGTATCTGCGTTTTTCACCGTGATCCATGTCGATGCCTGCGATACCGAACGCGGAGATTCAACCTCACGCAAAGTCCGCAACGTTCGCAAAGGGAAGGAAGTCGGCCACTTCGCGTACTTGGCGAACTTGGCGTGAGGCCATGACATGAAAACTTCTGTGTTTGAACACGGCAAACCTTTGTTGACCCTAGATTCCTCGCCAGGGTTCTCACGCAGAGGCGCTGGGGTCGCAGAGTATGCAGAGAAAGTGCCGGAAACAGAGGCTTTTCGATCCCCCGCGCATACGTTACGACAGAAAACGGATTCACCCAAATGGTGAAAGTCTGAACAATTCCAAAGCGCCATGATTCACCACGGGATATACGGAACTTACGGAATC
>JAFSTA010000201.1 GCA_017450695.1 Kiritimatiellia bacterium
GGCGCATCTCCGTAATTCAACAAGAGCCTGTGGTGCTCAAACACGGAATTTTTCGTGTCACAGTCTCACGCAGAGTCCGCAAAGTCCGCGAAGTCGTCGATGATTCCCTCCTTTGCGAACGTGGCGGACTTTGCGTGAGGTAGAATCTTCGCGTTTCGGTATCGCAGGCATCTACATGGATCACGGTGAAAAACGCAGATGCGCCCGGCAAGGCGCATCCCGAAACTTACCCTCATGCGCATTTCCGCGCGAAGCGCGGACGGCGGACTTGCTTGCAGGGAGAAATTTGGGAAACAACACAGACTACTGAAAATGGACGGCTTGCAACCGCGAGCCGGATGACAGCCGTCGCGCGGGGGCGCGACGACCACCAGCATTTTGTCTATTTGTTGTCCGAGTTGTTTCCCTTTCAAGCGACAGGAGTGTCGCTTCCCCGAATGTCCCGCGCAGAAATGCGGCGTTACACATACCGACAATGCCACAAATCATCATTCCTTTCGGTATTGGGGGTTTCGGGGGCTTGGAGAACAGTCCCCCCTGTCTCCGAAACTCCGAGACTCCCCGCAGCGAAAGCAATGGCCGCACTGCCGAAACGGTCGCGACGGGGCGCGACCCTCCCATTTGGTCGCGACGGGGCGCGACCATTTGCGGACTTTGCGCGAAGCGCCTCGCTCTCATGTCCATTCCCGTGGGAAGAGCGGGCGGCGAGTTAACCACTCAGCGACCAAACCTTGAACGTATAGGCAAAATACGCATCATTTGTTGTTCGTCCCTGGAGTTGCCTGTCTCCCCATTCCATACCGGTATTCGGTGTTTTCCCCAGAAGTGTCCGAGTTCTCGGCGATGAGGACTCGTGTGCCGGGCGTGACAAAGATGTGGTGCCAGACGCCGGCCTTGACATTGTAGTACTTCAACGGTTCCATCTGCACGCGCTCGGCGTTCTCGCCGATGAGCAAGGTGGCCTCGCCCGTCAACAGGACAAAGACCTCGTCCGTCAGGAGATGCCGTTCCAGTTTTTCAAAATTCGCGGGGTCGAAGCGCACGGCGTAGTGGAGCGCGGCAAGCGTCCACTTGGGGCCGTCCACAAGCCGTTTGTATCCTTCCCCATCGTACCCGACGATTTCCAATCCGTCCGCCATTTCGTTCACCGTTCCTTTCGCCACGTTTACGGTTGCGTCCAACCGTTCCCCGTCACGGAAAACGCCTGGTGCTTTTCGGGCGGCACGTAGCCGTGCGTGGAACCCTGCACCCAGTTGATCTTCTTCGGGCCGGGGATGTTGTTGAAAAGAACCGCGACGCCGGAGGGCGGGCAGCAGTAGTCACCGAGTCCGGCACGAACAATCTCGACGCGGCACGTCTTGGAGATACGCTTGGCGAGGTTGACGGGATCGTAGTAGCGCAGGGCGGGCGTCTCGTGGATGTACCAGGAACTGACGATCCGTTTCAGCGTGTCGCGCCCGCCCATGTCGCAGCACCACGGGATCGATGGTCTCGCCAGGGAGACGTCGGGATCGAGACCTGCCGCCCAGACGGACTGCAGACCGCCCATCGAGCCACCTTCCACAATCAGGTTCTTCCCGTCCCATTCGGGCAGTGTCTTGAGCCATTCGAGCGCACGCATGATGCGGTAGGTGTAACCGCTGAAATAGGAGGTTTCGGGATCGGCGTTCTGTTTCGGGTCGAACCCGAAGGTGTAACCGCCGGAACAGATCGAGCGGAAGAACTCGTCGTAGTATTCCGGTTCTCGCCCCAGCTCGTAACCGTGCGGCGAGAAGTTGAAGGAGATGCAATTCCCGTAGCCGAGAATCGGCGAGATCACGTGCCCCTTGTTTGGGTAGGTGTGTCCGTATCCGTGGAACGAGACGCGGATCGGATACTTGCCAGGCTTGACGGGGACGGCGAGATAGCCGGTGGAGGGGCGCGGTCCCGCGCAGCGGATCGAGACGGCATAGACCTTTTCGTTCTTCGCGTAATGCTCCAGCTCGGTCCGTTCCGCCGCCAGCGGCACCTTGGCGAGACGCGCACGGCGCCGCGCCCAGAACGCATCGAAGTCGGCTGGTTCGGGGACGCTTTGCAACGTCTCCGGCTGTACCCCCGCGCCGCCATCAAAGAAGATTCGCTTGTCCATGCGCTCGAAGGCATTCAACGCACGTTTCCCTTCGGGCGTGTTGGGATCGCCGCGAAACTGCTTGCGGTATTCCTTCCCGTTTCGATCCACGACGGACGCCTCTACGCGAACGAAGCCGGGCTTGTCGAGTTTCGTTTTCACGACAAGCGGTTCGGTCAGCGAGACGGGCGCTTTGCCATTCTCGACAAGCCCGTCGTCTCCCGTGCGCGTCCAACGGATGAAATACGTATCCTGCGGAATCGCCTGTGCCCCCTGCACCTGAAGCGTGAAGGTCATCGTCTCGCCCGGCTGGTAGTCGATGGCGCGTTCTTTATCCGTTTCTCCGTGCAGCACGGCGCTGTCCAGTTCTCCGTCGGCAAGCGCGAAACATGCCATGCCGATGATGAACCCAACCAACCGTACGGCCGATGGTCTTGGTGAACAAGTTTTCGTTTTCATACACCTTCTCCTTTCACTCTCTCCAAAACCTACTGCCTATTCTTGCCTGCTTTTCAGGATGCGCATCGCCTCATCGGAAAGCTGGAAGTCCGAAAGCGATGCGCCCTTGAAACGGATCGCGTCGATGGCCGCGTTGACGGCAATCTCATCCTCGGTGAGCACACGGTCATAGACACGGAAAGCATGGAAGACGCCGCAGAACGCCTGGCCCGGACGGGACGGTTCGCCGCCAATCACACTCTTGCAACCATCGGCGAGCTTGGCGATCTTGTTCACGGTGGCGGCGGCAAGCTCCCCGTTTTTCCAGACGAGCTGGAGTTGCGGTGTCACGGTGACGGCGACGGTCGCGAACTCGTTGGAGCGGAAAATCGTCGGGGATGGGAAATCCATCGCGTTGCCGTCGGGCAACGCGCGGTCGCCATAGAGGCGGATGCACCCATTCTTGCGGGCACTCGAATTGTGTTCCACCATAAAAGCGTACGGCGTGCCGAACTGGCTGAAGAACGACTCGCGCTCGGTCTGCCGTTCAGGGACACAGGCGAACTCCAGCGTGAAACGTCGTGTGGCGGTGACGGCGGCGAGTCCCGTACTCTCCACCGTCACGGGACGACCGGGGGCGCCATTCAGCCAACCGTTCGAATTCCACAGCAGGTTCTCGTTTACCTCTCCGTCATGCCCGTTCCCGGTCAAGTCCTTCCAAATCTCGCTGTCGGAGTCATGCTGGTTCACGCCCACGTTCTCGATGCCATCGTAGCAGGCGACCAGTCCGCGCTGCACGTATGAACGCGCGTTGAATCCGTGACCACTCGCGGCGGCGACTCCGAAAACAAAGGCGACGACAGCCAAACACCCCATTTTTTCCATTCCTTCATCTCCTTCTTCCGTCTTTCGGAACAATCAAAATCGAATGCGTCCAGTTTACCTGATCGTCTCCCCGATCGTCAATCCGAAAGGCGAGGCAGTTCACGACCGCTTGTCGCTTCTAGCCCCCACTCACGCATTGCGCGAGTGATTCAATTCGGATGACTTCATTGATCCTAAATTCCTCTGTTGGACACTTTGAAATGAATCATGGCGCGTTGGAATTTTTCAGGCTTTCACCATTTGGGTGAATCCGTTTTCTGTCGTAACAGGTGTGCGGGGGATCGGAAAGCCTCTGTTTTCGGCACTTTCTCCGCGTACTCTGCGGCCTCAGCGGCTCTGCGTGAGAACCCAAACGAGGAATCAAGGTTGATTTTTTGGAAGTTATGGTTGAAGTTATAGACGAGCCGGTCGTCCGTGTTCGCACGGGGGATGTACAGGAGGGCAACTCGTGTTTTGCCTCACACGGAGACGCGGAGGGGAGGAACACGCTTCATCGCGTTCGTGTGAGCAAGGATGGACGTTTAAACCTAAATTCCGCTGTTGGAC
>JAFSTA010000202.1 GCA_017450695.1 Kiritimatiellia bacterium
CTCACGCAAAGTCCGCCACGTTCGCAAAGGAGGGAATCATCGACGACTTCGCGGACTTTGCGGACTCTGCGTGAGACTGTGACACGAAAAATTCCGTGTTTGAGCACCACAGGCTCTTGTTGAATTACGGAGATGCGCCCCGCCTTGCCTATTTTTCAAATTTCTTCTTCCTTGAAGGGGGTGTATGTGCTACACTCTCCGCCGTCAACTTCGGTTGGAAAACCGGGGGATGACCAAGCTCCGGACGGAGGCGGGGGAGAAATCCCGTCAAGGCCCGGAGTGGGTATGCCGTTCAATCGAAATACTACCACTATTTCACATGCAAAAACGGCACTGGGTGATTATGCCCTTCACAGGGCGTATTCTGCCCTGTGTATTTTTGCATGGCCTGTGGTAGGGCTACGATTGAGTGCATAGGGGGTAACAGGTACGCCCTCTTTTCATGCACGGAACTTCTCCGGCGGCAACCGAGTGTGCCGAGGAGAACGGAAGCATGTCACCACAACCAGACGACGTCAAATCCCTCGCCTATTATGCGTTTCGCGCGAAGAAGACAGGTGTTTCCATAGGGGGGCTGACGGCCGGCGACTATCATGTGCAGATTCCCGACAAGGTCGATCTGGCGAAAGCCAAGAACCTGTGGGAAGAGATGAACGATGACGCGCTGCTGCCGTTGGATGCCATCGACCTGCCGCAGAACGACTTTCTTGATATCGCCGATCAAATCTACCAAGGTATCCACTATCGGGAAGTTCGCCTCACGCTGCCTCCGTTACCCCCTCCGCCGATCACACACGAACCGTATTTCCCCAAGTATCTGGCGACGATCTCGAAAGATACGCGCACCTCCGTCGCCGTCAATGAGACCATCGGCCGCGTGAACGAGGTGATCGAGTCAGATGTCTTGCACCGCTGCAACGGGCTTGTCGTCGGGCGCGTCCAATCCGGCAAAACGCGCAACTACATCGGGCTGATGCTGAAAGCGGCGGACGAGGGATGGAACGTCATCCTCGTCCTCACGAGTGCGATCCGCTCGCTTGCGCTCCAGACGCGCAACCGGATTGTCGAGGAGTTCGCCAAATCCGGCGCGAACAACAAACAGCATATCCGCGAGCTGGATTTCCTTTCTTCGAATTCCAACAACGAGCTTGCCGGGGAAAAGCTGAACGGGGACTTCTTCTACTGGGGTGTCTCCATGAAGCAGGTGGACGGTCTTGAGCGCATCAAGAGCTGGCTGAGCATCAGTGGTCAGCCGCTTCCCTCGATGCGCGTGATGATCATCGACGACGAGGCCGACAACGCGACGCCGGATTCCAACAGCAAGGATCCGAAAAATCTGGATGAGGAAGAACTCGACGAACGCATCGAGGCGATCCGCTCCGCGCCCAACTACGGGAATCTCGCGGAGTGGTTTACCTACCTCCGCAGACGCGAATGGCCGGACATCGGCGCCAAAACGCCCGAAGCCAAGACATTCGGCGAGATTGACGCCCTGCTGAAAGGAGCCAAGAGCAAGGCCAGTCAACGTGATGAACTGGTCAACTCGGCCGCCTTCCGTCATTTCCTCGGCATGGATGAATTCACCGACCCGCCCGTGGAGAATCTGATCATGGCGTTCTTCAACAAGCCGCTTGGGGGCGGGGACGATTCCTGCGGCGCGTTCCTGCTGCTTCTGAAATCGATTCTCGACATCGCGCGCGAACGCAGCACCATCAATGCCGCCGTCTGCGCGTTGGTCGGCCCGAACCCGGAAACGGGGATGTACGCCTATCCGTTCGCCCGTTGCGCCTATCTCGGCTACACGGCCACGCCATACGCCAATATCCTGAATGAAAGCCCCTCCGGTCAATCACCGATCTATGCGGACTTCATCCAGTCCCTCTCGGTTCCGCCCCAGTATTTCGGCACGGAGGCGATTTTCGGATGCGACTGGAAGACCCCCGAGCCGCGTATGCCTATCGTGGAACCGATTACGGATGCGGAACAGGACAAGATTCTGATGCCGTTACGCCAAGAGAGCAATCTCAAGGCGGATGAAGCACTCGTCTGCAAGTGCGGCAATGAAAAGGTGGAATGGAAGAGTCTCAAGGATGCTATTGCCTGGGCGTTCTGTATGGCCGCTGTGCGGCGGCATCTGCGCGGGAAGATCGCGGATGCGAAGGAACGCGAGAAGCGCGACCACCGCTGGACGACGATGATCGTCAATGTCCATCACGTGCGGGCTGTACATGGTATAGTCCGGGAAGCTTTGGAGGATTACATCCGGGCTTGCTGCGCCGAGCCGGATGCACGGGCGGCGTTCGCGGAATCCTGCCATGAAGTGTGGACGAAACAGACGCAGCAGTTCACGCTGGAGAAATTCAACGAGCTGTTCAACGGGAATGTGGAACCATCGCGGAACTACGGTGACGGCGTGGCGGACTATCCGGTCTGGGAAGAGATTTTTCCGGAACTGATGCACTTCCTCGAAGGGTACATGGAAACCAAGGACGGCGTTGAACAATGGGTTCCGAATTACACCCATACCATCGTCATCAACAGTACACCGAAGGGGCTTCAGGAACAGGCCGAATACAACCAAGATGCCGCTGATCTCGCCAAACATACGGTGAAGGAGTTGACGGGCGACCACCTCTGGATCGTGAGCGGCGGCAACACGATCAGGCGCGGTCTCACGCTTCCCGGTCTCACGGTGAGCTACTTTGACCGCCTACGCGACAGCACGTGCGTCGATACGCTCACGCAGATGGGGCGGTGGTTCGGTTACCGTTCCGGTTACGAGCTGTTGCCTCGCGTGTGGATGAATCTCGCCACCCTCGGCGAGATGAAGCGCATCGCGGTTCTTGAGCAACGCTTGCACGAATCGATCGCCCACAACTTCTCGCAACATTATTCGCCCCAAGATCCCGCGCACTTCCAGCACATCGACTGCTGGGGCAGGGGGCTTTCCGGCCACGCCCGTGCCAAGCAGGTGCTGGAAGCCGATGTCGGCACGATCGCCGTCACGAACGACTTCTATACCGATGCCGTCAGACGCAAGAAAATCTACGGGGTTTGCGAAAAGTTTATCGAGAAAAAATCGGCCGCCCGCAGACACGACGCGCCCCGGACGAATACCTTTACCACCTCACCCCGCTTTGGGAAAAGGTGAATTACAATGTGGTGCGCTCATTTCTGGAAGAACTGCTCCCGTGTTACCCCGAGGAATCGCGGAAGATCCTGCGCGGCATCGTGCGCGAGATCAGCACCAGCGAGCCGACCGAATGGGATGTCGTGATCGGCAACCCGAAAGCCGCGCAAAAAGACGGCAGGGAAACATTCGCAGGATGTACCATCCACTACGGTGCGCCGAAATCGGTGCCGGTCCGTCCGGGCGTCCTCCGTACGCAGGTCGCGTCCCTGTATATCGCTTTCTATGCGATGATCCGATCCAAGTACATCTGGGAAGCGGACTGGGCCTTGCTGGAAAAGTATCGTTTCAAGGTGGCGCAGGTCATCGAGAATCGGAAGAGCCTGAACGGAGGCATACTGCCCAAACAATACGATGAAGTTCTGCCGGGCAATCGCGATGATTCGGTCTTCGACCGTCTGGGGCTTCTCATCCAGGCTTACCATGACGGCAAGTTTCTGGAGATGCCGCCGGAGATTCACGGTCCCATCGGAGACATCAGCAAGGTCAAGGATGATCCGAGCGAAGCGGAGAACGCGTCACAGGGGGACGAGAAGGTCAGCTGGCAGGCGGTTCGCCGCCGTTCCGAGGGAGGATACATGGCGCGTGTCCACAAGGCTGCCGGACATGAACGCCCCACGCTGCAACTGTATCTGTTCCATCCTGATGGTACGGATGACGGGGCGTATCCGATGGTCGGCGTTTCGTTCTACTGGCCCGGCCATGTACCGGACGGCTTTTTCACCGTGTGCGTGGATGAGTCCCCCGATTCCGTGCGGCTGGTGACGCCGCGCGTCTTCTGCCAGAACGTGGAAGACATCCTGAAGGAACGCGATTTCCCCGTCCAGCGCAAGGAGCTTCTGCGGCTCGTGATCGAACGCCTCGGCCTCCGGTGCAACGAGAACTTCTTTGAAGCTCACATCGCAACACCCTTGGACGGGTTCCAGTACCACAAGATGGAGAATCGGAGTGCCTACTGCATCAACGGCTGGGCGAAGGACGAGGAACAGCGGCTTGCATCGGAGTGGCTTCAAGCGGTGATCCACATACTCCAGCGCGACAAAACGCCCTACACCGCGGAAAAGATAATCGAGCAGGTGAAGGATGAAGAGCCGAAGTTCCGGGATTTCTTCAACCCGACGAAAGAGAACTGCGCGAAACTCGACAAGCTCATGACCGATGAGCTGATGCGTGCGAACGGCATCGTGCGGTCGGAGCCAACGACCTATAGGTACCGGGGATGAAGCGGAGTTTCCAAGGAAGACGGGGCCGTTTGCGGCCCCGAACCCCACAACACCCGGCTGTTCCTTCAGCCGCGGTTGCCTTGGGGGTTCGGGGCACCTTGGGGGTTCGGGGTGCCTTGGGGGTTCGGGGTACTCCCCGTCTCCTTGCCCTTGTCCTTGCCCTTCTTGCAGAGCGCCGCCGCCATGTCGTTCATGGCGAGGCAGTTTTCCCGGAATATGGCGCCGGTGTAGGCGACCGACTGCGGAAAGCCGCTCAGGATGAGCAACCGGTCCGCGGCCAGTTCGCGGGAGTCTTCCGCCGACGGGTCGTAGCGAGGCGGCAGGGCGTATGGCAGCATCTTGATGAAGCGGGCGAACGGCTCCGCTTTCAGGCGGTGAAGCACCTCTTTCTCGCCAGGCGAGAGAAACCCCGAAACGGGAATCATACCCTGCCGCGCCTGGTTCACGATTTCGTCGATGGCGGGCTTGTGCGCTTCCAAGGTCAGCTTCCGCGTGAGGCGCACATGGAAGAGGAACGGCGAGGAGAGGAGAAGCGGATTGCCCACGGCATCCCACCGGCGGGAGGTGTCGAGGATGGGGTGTCGCAAGTTGGTCAGCCGGGCAAAGCGGTCGGGGTGTCGGGCTTTCCAAAGGGCGCGGGCGGGATTGAGCTTGATGTAGCGGCGGATGGTATTCAGCTGGCGCGCGGAGAAGGAAAGCACGAGCCAGAAGCGACGCTCCCAATGAAACGGGGGCAAGCCCCCGAACCCCTGAAGGGATGTGGTGCCTTGGGGGTTCGGGGCACCTTGGGGGTTCGGGATGCCTTGGGGGTTCGGGGCACCTTGGGGGTTCGGGGCACTCCCCGTCTCCTTGCAAAACCGGTGAATCCACCCGATCACGTCGAAGCCGGGCACCTTGTCGTAATCGGCGATGAGGAGAAGATGGACATGATCGGGCATGACCACGAAATTGGAGGCGGTGAGCGCGGGATTGAGCCGGTGTGTTTCACGCCACGCCGCCACGACACGTTCCCCGGCTGGAAGAAGGGAAACGGTGGCGTCGGGATTGATGCGGGAAAGTACCTTCTCGCGCCCCTCGACACAAAGCGTGATGAAGAAGAATTTCTTTCCGAATCGCTGGAGATCCATTTGCATGGAGACAGTATAGCAAAGGCGACAGGACCTCGGAAAGGAGAAAGGAATCGGAAATGTCCGCAAAGAAACTGCAAAAGCTGGAACTGACCTGGATCGGCAAAGGCAAACGGCCGCGTCTGGAACCGAGAGTGCTGGTGGAGAAGGCGGAGAAATCCCACCACGCCGCCACGCGCCGCCGCGACGGCACGGATATCTTTGACAATATGCTCATCCACGGCGACAACCTCCTCGCCCTCAAGGCACTGGAGCAAGAGTTCGCCGGGCAAGTGAAATGCATCTACATCGATCCGCCGTACAACACAGGCAACGCCTTTGAGCATTACGATGATGGCATAGAGCATTCGATTTGGCTGGGGCTGATGAGAGAGAGGATTGTGATGTTGCACCGTTTGCTATCGAAAGATGGAAGCATTTGGATAAATCTTGATGATGCAGAGGCACATTATTGCAAAGTAATGTGTGATGAAATTTTCGGACGTCAGAACTTTGTAGCTGATGTTGCATGGGAAAAGTCTGACAGCCCTCGTATGGATGCAAAAATATTTTCTACCCGATACGATCATATGCTTGTGTATGCCAAGAATATAACGGAATTGAAGATCAATAAGGTGAAGGTTGACGAGATACCAGAGCATTATGACAAGGTGGATAAAGACGGTCGGCGATATTACTTGAAGCCACTTCGCTCAATGGGACAGAATGATGGCCGCGAGGATAGACCAAATCTATACTATGCTATGATTGCGCCAGATGGAACGGAGGTATATCCGATTCGTGCTGATGGTTCTGATGGGAACTGGCGCTGGTCGAAAGAAAAGGTAACGAACAATCCAACTTACATCGAATGGGTCAATGGTCGGAAAGGATGGTCACCATATTACAAAATCTATGCGGATTTGAATTCGACACGTCCACCCGAAACACTTTGGTCATTTTCATTTGCAGGCAGCAATCGCAATTCGAAATCGGAGCAGGTGGTATTGTTCGGGACAGATGAGGCGTTTACTACTCCAAAGCCAGAACGTTTAATCCAGCGCGTTCTGGAGATTGCGACGAAAGAAGGCGATCTTGTGTTGGATTCGTTTCTGGGTTCCGGTACGACGGCGGCGGTTGCGCACAAGATGGGGCGGAGGTGGATCGGGATTGAACTGGGCGACCACTGTTACACGCACTGCAAGGTGAGGCTCGACAAGGTGATTGACGGCGAGGACGCGGGAGGCATCACGAAGGCGGTTGGCTGGAAGGGCGGCGGAGGCTACCGCTTCTACGAGCTTGCGCAAAGCCTCATCCAGAAGGATCAATGGGGACAGCCCGTGATCAACCGCGACTACAACCCGGCGATGCTGGCGGAAGCGGTTTGCAAGCTGGAGGGCTTCACCTACGCGCCGAGCGAAAGCGAATACTTCATCCACGGTTACTCGACGGAGCGCGACTACATCTACGTGACGACGAACTACCTCAAGGCGGAGCATTTGCAGGCGTTGAGCGAACTGGTGGGGCCGAAACGGACGCTGCTCATCTGCTGCAAGGGATTTTCCACGGGGGTGAAGCTCGCGAACCTCACGGTGAAGAAGATACCGAAAGCTGTCCTCGACAAGTGCGAGTACGGTCACGACGATTACAGCCTGAACGTGAAAAACCTGCCGATGTCCGCGCCGGAGCTGGTGCAAGGGGACTTGTTCCAATGAAACGGGGGCGAGCCCCCGAACCCCTGAAGGGATGCTGCGCGCGGGGTACCTTGGGGGTTCGGGGCGCCTTGGGGGTTCGGGGTACCTTGGGGGTTCGGGGCGCCTTGGGGGTTCGGGGTACTCCCCGTATCATTGAAAGGAGAAGTTATGCTGGAAAACAAAGACAATGTATTGGATGACATCACCCAACGGTTGAGCCTGCGTCCGCCACAGGCGGAATCGCTCCAGAGGCTTGCGGAAGCCGTGGAGGCGGCGGGGTTGAAGAAAGGCGCGGACGAGGCCACGCTCGAAAAGCAGCTTGCCGCCGTTCGCGAGAAATTCCCGCACGGGGAATATCCCGAAGTGGAGATTCCCCCGGCGGCGGAATTCGACTGGAAATTCCTCTCCTTCGCCTTTGCGCTCGCGACGGGCGTGGGCAAGACGCGGCTGATGGGAGCGATCATCGCGTATCTCTACCGCGTGAAAGGGCTTCGGAATTTCGTCGTGATCGCCCCCGGCACCACGATCTACGAGAAGTTGATCGCCGACTTCACGGAAGGGTCGCCGAAGTACGTGTTCAAGGGGCTGGAGTGCTTTGCCACGAAGAAGCCCGTGATCGTGACTGGGGACACCTATCAGGGCGGTGCCGGGATACTGGACGACTACGACCTCATCGGACACTCCATCGCCGTCAATATCTTCAACATCCAGAAGCTGAACGAAAGCGGCGCGAAAAAAGAAACGCACGAGGAAGAGCTGGCGAATGTCGCAAAGATCCGTCGCCTGAACGAGCGGCTCGGACAGAGTTACTTCGACTATCTCAAGAGCCGCGAGGACCTGGTCGTGCTGATGGACGAGGCGCACCACTACCGGGCGGGAGCGGCATCGGCCACGGTTGCCGAGTTGCAGCCTGTGCTGGGGATCGAAATGACGGCGACGCCGCGCGTGGGGAACCAGCGTTTCAAGGACATCCTCTGCGAATACGGTCTGCCGAGGGCGATGCAGGACGGGTTCGTGAAGGAACCGGCGGTTGTGCGGCGGCAGAACTACCGTGCCGATGACTATGTGAACCGCCAGGATGAACTCGACCGGCAGAAGCTGACCGACGCGATGATCGTGCATGAGGCGACGAAAGCGGCGCTGGTTGAATACGCCCACAAGAATGGTATCCAGAAGGTGAAGCCGTTCGTACTGGTGGTGGCGCCGGATACAAAATACGCCGCCGTTGTCGAGGCATACATCAAGAGCGGCGAGTTCTGGGGCGGCAAGTACGCGGACAAGGTGATTTCCGTAAACTACAACAACAAAGCCAGGGCAAACAACGACGAGGCGATCGCGCAACTGCTGGACATCGAGCGGCCGGGGAACAAGATCGAGATCGTGATCCATGTCAATATGCTCAGCGAGGGATGGGATGTCACGAACCTCTACACCATCGTGCCGTTGAGGGCGGCGAATTCGGCGAACCTTGTGGAACAGACGATCGGGCGCGGTCTGCGTTTGCCCTACGGAGCGCGGACGGGAGTCGCGGAGATCGACACGCTCTCCATCGTCTCGCACGACAAGTTCGACGAGATCATCAAGGCGGCCCAGAACATGAAGATCACGATGCGCGAACACGATGTCCCGGTTACGACGAAAGTGGCGATCACGGTCACGCCGAAAGTGGTGGAGGCGGGAGGCGGGGACGGCGAGACCGCCCAGCCAGAAGATGACGGCGGAGCACACTCGCCGGACGCGCCTGGTTCCGATGAGGTCGCGAAGACGGCAATCGCCGTCATCGGAGGGATCGTGAAAGACGATACCTCGCCGCAGGGGGTCGATCTGAGCAACGAAACGGTACGGTCGCAAATCGTGGAGAAGGTCACGGAGCAACTTCAGGCGAACGGAGCGGTTCCGACCGACGAGGCTGTCAAGGCGGGTGTGGACTCCACCCTGAAGCTCATTGGGGATTCGATCATCGAGATACCGCGCATCACCGTGATACCGGGAAACACAAAGATGCGCGTGAACTCGTTTTCGCTCGATATGGAAGATGTGCGATATGCCCTGAGGGATGACCGGCTTGTCTATGACTATGTGACCGACCGTCGGGTACGCGATGTGAAGGGACAGGCGAAGACGGGGGAGCTTTCTCCGGAGGAGTGTGCGCGGTATGTGCAGGAGATTGTTTCCGAGGTGGCGGGATTCAACGACATCGACTACGACAACTGCGGGGAGCTGGTCGGAGGGCTTTGCGAGGAATGCATCGCGGGACTTGCCGCAAAGTTGACGCCGGACGATATGGCGAACTGTATGCGGAACAACCGCAAGTCGCTTGCGGAAAGCATCCGGCGGCAGATCATGAACCATGCGGAGTACGATTCCGACCAGGATCAAGTAGAGGTCACGCAAGGCCACCTCATGCTGCAGGCGAACGCCCTGACGTTCGATCAGAACGAGAAACCGCGCCCGTTCGACGCGCCGCTCGCCGACGGCGAGAAGTCGAAGATCCGGAACATGGTGTTCAAGGGGTTCACGAAGTGCCTCTTCTCGCTGCAGAAGTTCGACAGCGATCCGGAACGGGCATTCGCGGAGATGCTGGAGCGGGAGGACGCGGTGCTGAAGTGGTTCAAGCCGACACTGAGCAACCTGCGCCTCTGGTACGGTCCGAACGAATACACGCCGGATTTCGTGGTGGAGACGGAAACGGAGAAACTGTTGTGCGAGGTGAAGGCGGAAGGCAAGGTTGAAGACGCGGTCGTGAAGGCGAAGAAAGACGCGGCCCTCAAATGGTGCCAGCATGCAAACGAAAAGAACTGCGGAACGAAACCGTGGAGGTATCTGCTCGTACCCGATGTGGCGATCAACAGCTCGCTTACACTCCAGGGGGCGATTGACAATTACGGTTGCTGAGCGGGTTGTCAAAGAAGGGTACATCTGGTAACATAATTCCCAAGTGAAAAACAGGAGGAATGTGATGAGAGCACCGACAGACAGAGAATACGCATTCGTGAAGGATACCTTGAACACAGTCCTTCCGCGTAACGGGATCTACCAGTGGGATGGGGATATGCTCAATCCCTACCTTCTAGATATCATGATTCCCGTTTCGGTGGGAGAGGAAAGAGCCGAACAGGTATTCAACGAGCTGTTCCATGCCTTGGGCGTGTTGCCGGAAGACGAAACCATCGGGATCGGTGTCGGCAGGGACTACTGCGCCACATACCTGAACGAGGGCGGTAAGACCTACAGCGCGATCTTCAACATGCCATTCGCGGTCGAGTTCAAGGAAGGCGACGAGGAATACCAATACACGCTCAAGGCCATCCACGCGGAGGATGACGAGGACGACGAGGAGGCCGAAATGCTGGAACTGATCGAGGGCATCCAGTCGGGGCGGCTCAAATCAAAAACTCCGGACGGTTATCTCGTGCTGAAGGGGAAGTACTACGATCAGATCGAGGACGGAACGAAAACGGTCGAGTACCGCGACTTCACGGAATACATGCTATCCCGAACGATCGGCATCCAGACGATCCGCTTCAATCGCGGCACGGTAAAGAACGCGCCCCAGATGAAGTGGGAGGTCGCGAAGGTCGTCCTTATGGACTGCGAGGACAACGAGTGCGATCCGTTCAACGTACCCGACGGTTTTTGGCCTGTAACCATCGCCATTCACCTCGGGAAGAGGATCGGGTGATTGGATTTCGCGCCGGTGTCGTTTTGACACGGCAAAGTACTTCTCGCTTCTTGCGGACATAGGACTCAATGAGAGAGATTTTCGACTAGTCGTCGCCGCCGTGGCAGAAGCCCATATTATCCTATATTCCTCTGTTGAGACCTCCCCGCCTCTGTATTTTTTGCCGCAAAGAACGCAAAGATCGCAAAGATGAATATCCGTAAGAAGAAAAGAATGAAATCTCCTCTTCACCATTTGGGTGAGATGGATAAATACAC